>JADFYH010000005.1 GCA_015233135.1 Deltaproteobacteria bacterium | reverse complement strand
AGCCCAGAAAAAAACAAATTGCATCGATAGGGACCCACCTATAAAAAGAAAAAATAAGATCCGTCGCTACGCTCCGAGTGGGTCCCTATCCTTGCGGATCACTGGGTCCCTGTCTTGCGATTTCGCACTAAAATAATAGTTTTTCGTTTTTGTTTCATTCCATCCCTCCAAAAAACTCAAATGGATCCCGCTGACACTTCGTCTCAAAAACGGGCACGAGCACTTTTTGCTTTTTGAGAAAATTTCTAATCTGAGCGCCCATCAAAGTCGTCATGCCAATTTCTCCTGCAAAATGGCCGATATCCACCAGACAAATCTCTTCGGCCAGCGAATCCAGGGCAGAATGGTATTTCACATCCCCCGTCACCAGCACATCCGCTTTTTTTCGTTTGGCCTCCCAAAAGAAATCCCCTCCACTGCCGGTCATCACCGCCACAGTGGAAATGGAAGCGCGAAGATCCCCCACATATCGAAAGTGTTTCAGGTGCAGGGATTGAGAAACATGCGTGAGAAAATGATTAAAATTCATTTTTTGGATATTTCCGATTCGTCCCAACCCTGCATAAGGAATTTTGGGATCACGCGAAGGAATGAAAGGATGAATGAATTTTAATTTCAGCCTTTCGGCAAGCAGATCATTCAGGCCCTGCAGGGTCGCATCGAGATTGGTATGAAAACTGAGAATATTCAAGTCTTGCTTGATGGCCATTTTGGCCAGACGTTGAACTGATTTGGAATCGTCTAAACTCTTGATGGCCTTAAAAAAAAGGGGATGGTGAGTAATCAGCACATTGGTTTTCAGTCTCTTTGCCTCTTCCAGCACGGATTCGGTCACATCCAAAGCAATTAGTATCCCCCGAATTTCATCCTCTAACGAACCCAGCTGCAAACCGATATTATCCCAATCTTCCGCTAGACTGGGAGGAGCAAATTGATTTAGATAAGTCAGCAGATGTTGAATCTGAGTTTTAATTTTCATAGGATTTCAGTATGCAACAATCTTCTCTTCTGCTCAAACAATTTGAAGTCGGCCCCATGGAAAATTTCGTCTACTTGATAGGCGATGCCCAAACTCGCGAAGTGCTGGTGGTCGATCCCGCCTGGGAAATCGATACGATTTTCAGAAAAGCAGATGAAGACAATTTGAAGATCAAAGGCGCACTCATTAGTCACCATCACCACGATCATACCAATGGCATTGAAGAACTGTTGGAACGAGAAAATATTCCGGTTTATGTCAATAAAAACGATTTAGCAAAAATACAGATCCCCTCTTCTCATTTAACCGCTGTGGACCATGCTCAAAAAATAAAAGTTGGCAATATTGAAATCGAATGTTTGCACACGCCCGGCCACACCCAAGGCTCACAGTGTTTTCGAGTGAAGGACAGTTTAGTGTCAGGAGATACTTTATTCATCAACGGTTGCGGGCGCTGCGATTTTCAGGATAGCGATCCTGAACAAATGTATTACAGCCTCACTCAAAAACTGATGCGACTTCCGGGGGATACTACTTTATATCCGGGTCATCATTATGCAGCAGCTTCAAGCGCTACCTTTGAAGAACAAAAACGGACTAATCCTTATTTGAAAATGGCCGCATATTCGATGAAAGATTTTTTGAGTTTGAGGATGGGTAAAGGAAGACAATAAACCTTCCTATCTACTAATACAAATCTCCACGCCGGCACTGAAGCACCGGAAATGCATTTCGAACCTCCTCTACCCTATTCAAATCAATCGAAACGACTCCAAAAGACTCTGAACTGCCCAACTCTAAAAGTTTGGTTCCCCAAGGATCAAACACCACACTGTGTCCCCCGTTAATAATCCCCTTTTCATTTTTACCCACCTTATTGCAACTGATGACATAACATTGGTTTTCAATCGCGCGCGCCCTCAGCAAAGTCAGATAATGATCCAGCCTTTCCCTGGGCCAGGCTGAGGGAATAATTAGGAAGCGTGCTCCTTTTAAAACCAGACTTCGAATAAATTCGGGAAAGCGAATATCATAACAAATAGCAAAGCCAAACTTGCCATAAATGCTGGAAAAAACCTTGTAACCAGAACCCGAAATAAATTTTTTATGTTCTTCTCCCATTTTAAAAAGATGAAGCTTCGAATAAAGCGCCTGAATTTCTCCCTGAATATTGATCAAAAAAGCAGTATTGGTATAAAAATTTCCTTTTTTGACAAGGTGTGAACCGCTAAAATTCACCCGATTTTTTTTAGCATAGACCTTTAAAAACTTGAGGGCTTCTTTAGTTTCTTTTAATTCAGCTTTAGGATCTTGATTGTAGAAGGAGGTCCTCCACATTTCAGGGAGCACAATCCAATCTACATTTTTAGGAATTTTTTTTAATAACTTCAGGAAGGAAGTAGGAATGCTGCTCTTGTCTTTTTTTTGAGGAGCAAGCTGCATGAGACAAACATTTAAAATATTATGAAATTCCAATTTTGTATTTGGCACTGGAAAAACTCCTTGACTAAAGAGGCTAATATAAGAAATGTTATCCCACTATTAGTCTAATTTTACTTAAAAGATATTAAATTTCATCTCTTAAGTTTTTAATATTTTGTCTATAATCCTGAGGAGGATGCCTTATGAACAAAAACAAACTTTTAGTTTCTGCCTTGATGGCCTTAGTCGTGCTTTCTACAGGGGCGGCTTGTTCCAAAAAGAAAGCCAACAATGGAGGCGATGTCGTCACTGAAGCAAACAGCAACTTGAAGCGGATCCATTTTGATTTTGACAAGTACAATGTTCGTTCGGATGCAATCCCTACCATGAAAGAAAATGCAAGCTGGTTAAAATCCAATCCTAACACCCATGTGATTGTAGAAGGGCATTGCGATGAAATTGGAACCAACGAATACAATATGGCCTTGGGAGAACGCCGCGCAAAAGCCGCCAAGGATTATTTAGTAAACCTAGGAGTCACCTCTTCTATTGAAACCGTTTCTTTTGGGGAAGAAAAACCTTTAGATCCTGGTCATAATGAGGCAGCTTACTCCACCAACCGTCGTGCCGAATTTGTTGTCCGTAAAAAGTAATTAAATTTCTCTTTGAATTTTAAAACCACAGAGTGCTACAAAGCCTCTGTGGTTTTTTTTATTGAAAGGAGTTTTATGAAACGCATACTCAACCTTGCTATCCCCCTCACTCTCCTCATCAGCACCCCACTCTTTGCCGCAGGGGAACTGGATCAAATTCGAAACGAAATGGCCTTACTTAAAAGCAGCGTAGAAAACTCCAATCTTAAACTCGCCGACGCCATGAATAGCCTGCTGACCCTTCAACAAGAAGTGAATACACTCAAGGGAGCTTCGGAAAGTGAGGGTCATCTCTATGATCAACAAAATAAAACCTTGAAGGATTACGATCAACGCATCGCCACCCTGGAAGATAAATTGAATTTAAGCATGACTCTCCTCAGCGAGATTAAAGAAAATAGAGGCTCCGAAAAAACGCTTGCTGCGGATGAAGCCCAGACCAAAGAATTTCAAAGACTGCTCGATTTCATCAACGCGGAAGATTATGCCAAGGCCCTCACCGGGTTTCAGGATTTTCTACAAAAATATCCGAAAAGTAATTTGGCCGACCATGCCCAATATTGGATGGCGGAAAGTCTGTATGCCTTGGCCGATTACAAAAAGGCCATTACCGAATACCAAACTTTGATACAAAAATATCCCAAATCCTCCAAAGTCAAATCTGCCATTTTCAAGCAAGGGCTCTCTTTTATGGGCCTCAAGATGTATCCTGAAGCCAAGGCCTTCTTTGAAAAAATTGTCGCCACTTATCCAAACAGTAGCGAAGCGAGTCGATCGAATGTAAAGATCAAAGAAATCGACAAGCTCTCTGCCGAATCGCCCACAAGCCTTCCCGCTTCACAACCCGTCCCGCCCAACAGCAACCCGGTCAACAAGCCCATGAGTGGGGGGATGTACAACTAATGCGAATCTTGGGGATAGAATCTTCCTGCGATGATCTGGCAATTTGTATTTTGGAAACGCCAAAAAAAATTCTTGCTCATCAAGTCGCCTCCCAACATCTACACGCCCAATTTGGAGGCATTGTCCCCGAAGTGGCTTCCCGTGAGCATTTGAAGACCATCTCTTCGCTCTTTCAAAGTACGCTCCAGAGTTTGGAACACGCAAAAAAAAAAATGGAAGGCATTGGCGTCACCGTCAAACCCGGTCTGATTGGCTCTCTTTTGGTAGGTCTTAATTTTGCGAAAGGCTTGGCCTTGGCAGAAAACATCCCCTTTATCGGAGTGAGTCATCTTGAAGGACATTTGATGAGCACTTTTCTGGAGGATGAAATTCCCTCCCTTCCTTTTTTAGGGATGGTGCTCTCTGGAGGACACACCCATCTCTTTGAAGTTTGCGACATTGGAGAAAGGAAATTACTGGGTTGCAGCGTAGACGATGCCGCGGGCGAGGCCTATGACAAGGTCGCAAAAATGTTGGGCCTGGCCTATCCCGGCGGCCCAATTTTGGATCAACTTGCCAAACAGGGAAATCCGAAAAGATTCCATTTTACTCCTGCTCAAGTCAAAAAAGGTGAACTCTATACAAGCTTTTCTGGATTAAAAACAGCCGTGCTGGAAGTCATCCAGAAAAATAAGTGGCGGGATATTTTTCTTCGGCATGCCCCCGAAGATTTTCCTGAAGTACTGGACTTGATTGCTTCCTTTCAAAACACCTTAGTAAAATCGATTGAAAGACTTTTCAAGCGGGCTCATGAAAATTTTCCCAAGCATCCCTGGGTGATTGCGGGTGGAGTGGCCTGCAATTCGGCCATCCGCGAACGTTTGACTCAGGCCGCAGAAGCCTGCGGAGTTAAACTTTTTATTCCAAGGCCTGAATTTTGTACCGACAATGCAGCTATGATCGCTTATGTGGGGGGCCAATATTTGGAAAGAGGAATTTCATCCGCTTGGGATTTGAATGCGACGAGTAATGACAAACAAATATGAACTTCCAACACCCCAATGCCCTTCGAAAACGCTTCGACTTCATCGCCAAAAAAAGTTTTGGCCAGAATTTTTTAGTACACACCCCTACCCTGAAAACACTCAGTGAAAAAATTCTAAGACTAAAGCCCAAAACCATTTTGGAAATTGGCCCTGGCCCAGGCTCGCTCACTCAATGGCTGCTTCCCGAAGTGGAACAAATGATAGTGGTGGAAAAGGATGCCCAATTTTCAACACTGCTCAAAGAAATTTTAAGCCCTGCTGAAAAGGTGAAAATCATTCTGGCCGATTTTCTGGATTGTGATTTAACAGAAATTCTAAAAGATTGCCCTTCTCCCCTCTTTGCCGTGGGAAATCTTCCCTATCACGTCTCGGTGGCCATCTTAAAAAAGTTATTAGAGCATCGATCTTTTTTTTCGCAATTTTTTTTAATGTTTCAAAAAGAAGTGGCCGAACGTCTGTGTGCCAAGCCTAACAGCAAGGCCTATGGTTCGTTGAGTCTCTACACCCAATTTTTGGCCTCAGCAAAAATTTTACTGCCCATCCCCCCCTCTTCTTTCGATCCCCGACCGAAAATTGATTCCGCCGTGGTTCAACTCAGCCCCTACCCCACCAGTCTTTGTCCTGAATTAGAACTCTCTTTTTTTGAAAAGCTGATCCAGGCCGCTTTCAGTCAACGCCGCAAGACCTTGCTCAACTGCCTTTGTGCGAATGGATTTTTCGAGGGAAATAAAGAGAGGGCGACCCAACACTTAAACCCCTTGGGCCTCTCGGGAAAAGAAAGAGCGGAAAGTTTGGATTTAGCCACTTTCATCAAGCTGGCTTTATCTTTTTTTTGAGGCGACACTAGACCTTTATTGAAAATATGCTAGGGAATGTGGATGACTCAAGGCTTGCACTACATCGCGGTCGAAGGCCCTATTGGAGTAGGGAAAACCTCTTTGGCCTCACTCCTGGCCGAAGAATTTAATTACAGGGCCGCCTTGGAACGTGCCGAGGACAATCCTTTCCTTTCCACTTTTTATAAAGACCGTTCGAAATACTCCTTTCAAACCCAGCTTTTCTTTTTGCTTTCACGCTATCAGCAACAAAAGGAAATGCTGCAGCAGGATTTATTTCAACAAGGCGTGGTCACTGATTATATCTTTGCAAAAGATAAAATTTTTGCCCTTTTGAATCTTTTGGAGGATGAACTTCGCCTCTACGAATCGGTCTACAATCTGTTGGATGGCCGTATTTTAAAACCCGATCTGGTCGTCTTCCTGCAGGCCTCAACGGATATCTTGTTGAATCGCGTAAAAAAAAGAAAAATCGATTATGAAAAAAATCTGGATGAAGAATATCTGGAAAGACTTTCCGATGCCTACTCGAGATTTTTTTTCAGTTATCAGGAAACCCCCTTGCTGGTCGTCAATTGCAGTGAAATGGATTTTGTGGAAAAACCGGAAGATTATAAAATCATCTTGAGAGAAATCCTTCACATGAAAACGAATAAATTAGAAAAACATTACGTCACAATTAGCAGCAAGTAGGGGCGCTGCTTGCTGCGCCCACAATCAGAAATAAATTTCATGAAAAAAATAACCATTCCCGAACTTCTCAAAAAAAAATCACGCGCTGAAAAAATCAGCATGCTCACCGCCTATGATTATAGTTTTGCCAAAATTCTGGATCAAAACGGCATCGACATCCTCCTGGTGGGCGACTCCCTGGGAATGGTGGTGCAGGGCCGACGGAACACCTTGGCCGTTACGCTCGAAGAAATGATTTACCATAGCCGTTGTGTCTCCCGTGCCACCCGTCAGGCGCATCTCGTGTGTGACATGCCTTTTTTGAGCTACCAGGCCTCTCTGGACGAAGCCGTAAAAAATTGTGGGCTGGTGATGAAAAAAGGCCATGCGGAATCAGTAAAACTGGAAGGTGGGGAAGAATTGGCGCCTCTGATTGCTCGTCTCAAAAATGTGGGTATCCCGGTGATGGGGCATATTGGTTTAAAACCTACCCACGTGCATTTGATGGGCGGCTATAAAATTCAGGGCCGCGATGCTCAAGGTGAAAGACAATTATTGAACGATGCCAAAGCCTTGGAGAAAGCGGGAATTTACGCCCTCGTGCTGGAAGGCATTCCTGCAAAACTGGCGGCCAAGATTTCAAAAAGTCTAAAAATCCCAACCATTGGAATTGGCTCCGGAGCTGGCTGTGATGGCCAAGTGCTAGTCATTTATGATTTGTTGGGCTTGTACCAAGACCTCAAACCCAAATTTGTGCGACGCTATGCAGAGCTGCATCAGACGGTAAGCGAGGCAATTGGGAATTATATTCGCGATGTCCAAAGTGGAAAATTTCCGAGTGAAGAGGAAAGTTTTTAGTCGCCTCTGAAAAACACACCTTGGTATTTCGACAACTCTTTTTCAGAAATGTTTTGATCGTATAAAACAATTCTCGCGTCCACCGCCAAAATCAAATCGGATGAAACCAGAAGTGGATTGATATCAATTTCTTTGATGAGGGGTTGATCGATAATCATCTGACTGAAATTCACCAAAAGACATTCCAATTTTTCAAGATCCACCGCTTTTCGTCCGCGCACTCCTTGCAGACCTTTATAAATTTTTGTTTGTTCCATCATTCGTCGAGCCAAATTGGGGCTTAGAGGTGGAAGCCCCAAAGCATGATCGCGAAAAATCTCGACCAGTTGTCCTCCCATGCCAAAGAGCATGACAGGACCAAATTGAGGATCGGGGCTGGCTCCCAAAATAAGCTCATAGGCCTCTTTCTGAATCATGGCCTGAACCGTCACTCCCAAAAAATCACCCGCTTTTGCTTTTTCGCTCACAGAAGTTTTAATTTCCTGAAAGGCTGTACGGACTTCTTCCGGCGTATTCAAATTAAGTTTTACTCCTCCGATATCGGTCTTGTGAGTAATGGTTTCCGAATAAATTTTAAGCACGACCGGAAATCCAATCTCTTCAGCTATTTGAGCCGCTTCAGTTTCATTGTGAGCGATTCGAGTCTCGTTGGTCGGAATTTGGTAGGCTTTTAATACTTCTTTTGATTCTACTTCTGTGAGGAGTAAACGCCCGGTTTTACGAATCGCTTGAATTTGACAAGAGACTTTTTTGGGATCAGTTTTTTCAGAAACCCCCTGGCCACAACAAGAAAGTGTTTCCTGGAGAGATTGAAGATTTTCGCTGTATTGCCACATGTAATGAAAAACCTGGGCGGCCGTATCCGGATAAAGAAAAGTAGAAATCTCTGCGGCATTGAGCAGCGCATTGCCTTCGGCGACATCCTTGCCTCCCATCCAGGAAGCCAGAACCGGTTTGTCTGTTTTTTTCGCATAAGGAATAAGCTGACGGGCCGTATCACTGGGCTCCGTCATCGCCTGAGGAGTTAAGATCACCAAAAGGCCGTCGCTTTTTGTATCCTTCGCAGCGATCTGCAAAGCCCGGGAATAACGCTCGGGATCGGCATCACCTAATATATCGATTGGATTATGATGGCTCCAGGCAGCAGGAAGAGTTTCATCCAACTCTTTCAAAATATCCTCCGAGAGTTCTGAGAGCTTTCCTCCTTCGGAGATAAGACTATCTGTCGCGAGCACTCCCGGTCCTCCTGCATTTGTAACAATCGTAAGACGGGGGCCTTTGGGAAGAGGCTGTTTGGCCAACACTTCCGTCATATAAAAAAGTTCGGCAATTCGTTTGACTCGCAAGACACCCACTCTTCGAAAGGCAGCATCTAAAACTTCATCGCTGCCGGTAATACTCCCCGTATGCGAGGCTGCAGCCTTTGCGGCCGCTTGAGTGCGGCCTGCCTTGAGGACAATGATCGGTTTTTTTGGAGAAACTTTTTTGGCAGCCTTGAGAAAGGAGTGGGCATTGCCGATCGACTCCATATAAATGACGATGCTATGGGTGTCAGGATCTTCTCCCAGATATTCGATCAAGTCTCCCCAATCGATATCCAGCATTGATCCAATGGAAATGAAGGCAGAGAAACCCACATTTTCCTGAAGGCTCCAATCCAAAATAGAGGTACACAAGGCCCCGCTCTGGCTGATAAAAGCTACGTTACCCGGTTTAGCCATCGCCTCAGCAAAGGTGGCATTTAAGCTATTTAAAGGATTCATCACGCCCAGGCAGTTAGGCCCGATGACACGCAGAGTTCCTTTCTTTAAAATTTGAAGGATCTCCGATTCCAGTTGAATTCCTTTGGGGCCTATTTCTTTAAATCCGGCTGAAATAATAATGACCGATTTCACGTTGGCCTGAAGACATTCCTCAATGAGAGAAGGAACGCCTGACGCAGGGGTGGCAATCACAGCCAAATCGATAGGATAAGGGATATCCGCAATTTTAGAAAAAGTGCGCTGACCCAAAATTTCTTTTCTAGAAAGATTTACTGGAAATATTTTGCCTTGAAAGGATTTGTCCAAAAGATTGAGCAGCAGCGTTCTTCCCACACTATCCACTTTATCGCTGGCACCAATCAGGGCAACATTTTGAGGCTTGAAAAAAGGGGTTAAGGGATGGAACATATTTTCTCTCATAAATTTAATCTTTTTTAGGGATAGGGTATCTCCCCACCCTCGAGGGGAGTGAGCTAGAAGGTCATGGACAAAAGTAAAAAGCACCAATGCGCCCGACAAGATTCGAACTTGTGACCCTTGGTTTCGAAGACCAATGCTCTATCCAGCTGAGCTACGGGCGCAAAAAATAAATCCCGCTTTGAGCGGGATTTAGGGTGAGTGACGGGGTTTGAACCCGCGGCCTCCAGGGCCACAACCTGGCGCTCTAACCAGCTGAGCTACACCCACCAATAATTGCCTAATTGCAGAAATCTCTTTATGCTTCGTTGCTTGCTCAGTCACAATCCTCACGTAGCGTCTGCTACGCTGCGGTTGCTCTCCTTCGCTCGCGCCTTGCCTAAAGAAATTTCTGCAATTAGGCCCTACTAAACATTCAATACTAAAAATTCAACCTTAATCATGCGCCCGGAACGACTCGAACGTTCGACCCTCTGCTTAGAAGGCAGATGCTCTATCCACCTGAGCTACGGGCGCCAACTGAATCCCGAGTAGTACACTCGAGTTTTGGCGAGGTATCATGAACAAAAAGTAAAATTCAAGCGCATTTGTGCCTCGTTAGAGAATGTTTTCTAAATTCCCCTTGTCTAGAAGATTTGTTTTAGTTACAGAGGCTGCCTTTGTGAATTTTGAGGGCCATTAGCTCAGCTGGTAGAGCAAGCGACTCTTAATCGCTAGGTCGTAGGTTCGACCCCTACATGGCCCATAATAGTTTAAACTTTGTTTTTTAGCTGTTATGAGCGCTCTAAAGGCAAGGCGCGGAGGTTCCAAAAAAGCGGAGTTTACTACTGTAAATGAGCATTTTTTGGATACCGCAACGCAGCATTTAGAGGGCGTAATAAGCTAAAAACAAAGTTTCGCGAGGATGGCGGAACTGGCAGACGCGCTGGTCTTAGAAGCCAGTGGGTAACCGTGGGGGTTCAAGTCCCCCTCCTCGCATAAAATTGTCGGCGCATTTATAAATTCATCCGCTTTGTTGGTCCTCAATATTGAAAGGTTAACCTATGGATGTCCAAATTGAAGAACTCTCTTCCATCAAGAAAAAACTTAATATTCAAGTTTCTTATGAAGATTATTTGAAGGAGATTGAGAAGGCTTATCAAAAGTTGGGGCAACAAGTTTCCATCAAGGGTTTTCGCAAAGGGAAAGTCCCTCGGGGTATTTTGGAGAGACATTACAAAGAACAAACAGAGGCAGATGCCTTGGGACATTTGATTGAGCACAGTTACATCAAGGCCCTCGAGCAAGAAAAGCTGCAACCCGTTGGCTCCCCTTCTGTGAAGGATATCCAAAAGGAGAAAGGGAAGCCTATTTCTTTTGTGGCTGAAATTGAAACTTTTCCTCAAGTAGAAGCAAGGGATTATAAAGAACTTCCCTTAAAGATTTTTTCGCTGGAAGTGAAGGATAGCGATATTCAGGAAGAACTTGTCCGCTTGCAGGCTGGCCAAGCTCAAATGGTTCCCGTAGAAGGGGATGACGTGAAAGCCCAGTCAGGTCACGTGGCCCTGGTGGATTTTGAAGGATATTTAAAGGGGGAAGTCTTTGAAGGGGGGTCTGGAAAAGGGGTGTCCATTGAATTGGGGGCCGGTCATTTTCTAAAAGATTTTGAGAAGGGTGTTTTGGGAATGAAAAAAGGGGAAAATAAAAAGATAGAGGTTGTTTTTCCCACGGACTATCCCAATGCAAAACTTGCAGGTCAAAACACCGAATTTGATATTCAATTGAACGATTTAAAAATCAAAAGTCTTCCCGAGCTCGACGATGAGTTTGCAAAAGATTTAGGTCAGTTTGAAAGTCTGGCGCAGGTCAAAGAAAAGATTGCCGAAAATTTAAAGTATAAAAAAGAGCAGGATCAGAAAAGAGATGAAACGAACCAAATTTTGGATTACCTGATTTCAAAACATTCTTCCATCGAAGTGCCCGAATTGCTTATAGAGCAGGAAGTGAAGGCGCTCTATGAAAATACACTCAGCCACCTTCAGCAGCAGGGTCTTTCCCCTGAAAAAGCGGGTTTGGTCTTTGAGCAGTATCGTGTTCAGAATCGAGAGAATGCCCTGCGTCGTATCAAGGCCTTTTTGCTTTTTGATTCCATCTCAAAACAAGAAAAAATTGAAGTAAGCGAATCCGAACTTAGGGATCGCATTGCCGAAATTGCCAAAAATGTTGGGCAAAATGTGGAGGTGGTCGAAAATTATTATCGTCAAAGTCAGATGATGAGTTCGCTCTTTTCCCAAATTCGCGAAGAGAAGATTCTTGATTTTATTCGACAGAACGCTAAGTTTTCCAACTAAGATATCTATTACACACAATGGAGGACCTATGTCTGGTTTAGTGCCCATGGTTATTGAGCAAACTCATCGCGGTGAGCGTGCTTATGATATTTATTCTCGTCTGTTGAAAGACCGTATCGTGTTGTTGGGAACCCAAATAAACGATGATGTGGCCAATGTAATTATTGCCCAGTTACTTTTTTTGGAAAGCGAAGATCCCGAAAAAGATATTCATTTATATGTCAATTCTCCTGGGGGCTCTGTGACTGCAGGGCTGGCGATTTATGACACGATGCAGTACATCAAGCCGGATGTTTCCACTTTGTGCGTGGGCCAGGCCGCTTCCATGGGAGCCGTGCTTCTCGCTGCCGGTACAGCGGGAAAACGCTTCTCACTTCCCCATTCTCGTATTCTCATTCATCAACCTTTAGGGGGTGTCCAAGGACAGGCGGCAGATATTGAAATTCAGGCGCGCGAAATTCTGCGTTTGCGTGAGGAGTTGAACAATATCCTCTCAAAACACACCAAGCAAACCTTGAAAAAACTTCAAACAGATACGGATCGTGATTATTTTATGGGAGGCCAGGAGGCAAAGGAATACGGCATTATCGATGAAGTTCTGAATTATCGAGACAAAGAAAAGAAAAAAAATTCCTAGAGAATAGTCTGCTATAAAAAAAGGGAATATTTTACCCCCCCTTCCTTGACAGGTCCCTGAAATAGGACAATACTTTACAACAGGCGGAGGCCTGATATTGGGTTCTCCAATAGGGTTTTCTTCCTTAAAACAAGGAGAATGTTGTGGCGAGAGCCTACACCGATGATCCGGCCCACTTGAGTTGTAGCTTTTGTGGCAAGTCTCAACGTGAAGTCAAAAAATTAATTGCAGGGCCCACAGTTTACATTTGTGACGAATGCATAGAGCTTTGTAATGATATCATTGCCGAGGAACATTCGAAGCAGGAATTGCTGAGCACTAAGTCCAACGTTCCAAAGCCCGTTGAAATCAAAAAGGTGCTAGATGAATATGTGGTGGGACAGGAACGAGCTAAGCGTGCCCTATCTGTTGCGGTCCATAATCATTACAAAAGAATTGAAGCCCGCCAAGCGGGTTGTGATGTGGATTTGCAGAAGTCCAATATTCTGCTTGTAGGCCCCACGGGTACCGGCAAGACCTTACTCGCCCAAACTCTGGCTAAAATTTTGAACGTCCCTTTTACAATTGCCGATGCCACGACTTTGACCGAAGCGGGGTATGTAGGGGAGGATGTTGAAAATATTATTTTGTATCTCCTTCAGGCAGCCGATTATGACAAGGCAAAGGCTGAGCGGGGCATTGTTTATATCGATGAGATCGATAAGATTTCCAGGAAGGCAGAGAATCCCTCGATTACCCGAGATGTCTCGGGTGAGGGAGTGCAGCAGGCCTTATTAAAAATTATCGAAGGTACGGTGGCCAATCTTCCCCCAAAGGGAGGAAGGAAGCATCCTCAGCAAGAATATATACAAATTGACACGACTAACATTTTATTTATCTGTGGGGGTGCATTTGTAGGTTTAGAAGATGTCATTCGACGCCGTTTATCTCAGAAGACGATGGGTTTTGGTTCTGAAGTGAAGGTGAAAAACAAAGATGCCTTAGGAGAGATTTTTGCCCAGGTTCAAACCGAAGATCTATTGCATTTTGGATTGATTCCAGAATTTGTGGGTCGTTTGCCAGTCATCGCTACACTGGATGAGTTAGACGAAGCCGCACTGGTTGAGATTTTGACCAAGCCCAAGAATGCCTTGCTAAAGCAGTATCAGAAGCTTTTTGAGTTCGAAAAAGTGAAGCTTAAGTTTACTCCAGGTGCTCTGTCTGCGGTGGCGAAAGAGGCCATCAAGCGAAAATCAGGGGCACGTGGTTTGAGGGCAATTCTGGAAAGCGTGATGATGGATGTGATGTATGAAATCCCGTCACAAACGAATGTACGAGAAGTAGTACTCAACGAAGAAGTTTTTACCAAAAAAGAGCAACCCTTGATCGTGTACGAAAAAAAGGCGGAATCTGCTTAGTGCCTGTCATCCTGACTTACGCCAGAATGACAAACCTGAGAATTACATAAATTAGGTTAATCCACATGCAAAACACAACTCCTTCTAATCCCAATTTTAAAGTGGTCCCCCTGCTCCCCTTGAGGGATATTATCATCTTTCCGCATATGGTGGTGCCTTTGTTTGTGGGGCGTGAGAAAAGCATTAATGCCCTTGAAGAGGCCATGCATTCAGAAAAAGACATCCTGATGGCCGCGCAGGTCAATCCCAAAACCAATGATCCTCGCCCCGAAGATATTTACAAGGTAGGAACCTTGGGAACCATCATCCAGCTTTTACGCTTACCGGATGGGACTGTGAAAGTTTTGGTAGAAGGTCGAAAGCGGGCTCACATCCACAACTATATCCCCCACGACAATTATTTTTTATGCGAAGTGGAGGAAGTTTACGAAAATCGTGAAGTAACGGTGGAAGTGGAAGCATTGATGCGCTCCATAAAATCCACCTTTGAAACTTACGTCAAACTCAACAAGCGTATCCCCCCCGAAATGCTTTCCTCGGTGGCAGTGATTGATGACCCGGCCCGTTTGGCAGACACCATTGTTGCCCATCTCAATTTGAAGCTCGTCGACAAACAAAAGGTGCTGGAGGTGGAAAGCCCGGGAGAACGTTTGGCAAAGCTCTATGAGCTGATGCAGGGCGAGATTGAAATCTTGCAGGTCGAAAAGAAGATTCGTTCGCGCGTGAAAAAACAGATGGAGAAGACCCAGCGTGAATATTATTTGAACGAGCAGATGCAGGCCATCCAAAAAGAGCTGGGCGATCGGGATGAGTTTAAGGGTGAGATGCAAGAGCTTGAAGAAAAAGTAAAAAATAAAAAGATGAGTGCTGAGGCGACCAAGAAGGTAAAAAAAGAACTGAAGAAACTCAAAATGATGTCGCCCATGTCAGCGGAAGCGACGGTGGTTCGCAATTACATCGATTGGATCTTGTCTATCCCTTGGAACGAACTTACCCAGGATAAAATCGATTTGACGGAAGCTGAAAAGATTTTGAATGAAGACCATTATGGTTTGGATAAAGTCAAAGAGCGTATCATTGAATACCTTGCGGTGCAGAGTCTGGTCGATAAAATGAAAGGTCCTATTTTGTGCTTGGTAGGCCCTCCGGGTGTGGGTAAAACCTCGCTGGCTCGTTCTATTGCGCGGGCGATGGGGCGCAAGTTTGTACGTTGTTCACTGGGAGGCGTGCGGGACGAAGCAGAAATCCGAGGTCATCGTCGAACCTACATCGGAGCAATGCCCGGAAAAATTATTCAGTCTCTCAAAAAAGCAGGCTCCAATAATCCTGTTTTCTTACTCGATGAAATTGATAAGATGAGTTCGGATTTTCGCGGAGATCCGGGCTCAGCCCTGCTGGAAGTTTTGGACCCCGAGCAAAACCATAGTTTCAATGATCATTATCTGGATTTGGATTATGATCTTTCAAAGACCATGTTCATCACGACAGCCAACACCCTGCATTCTATTCCTCTTCCTTTGCAGGACAGAATGGAGATTTTGCGTATTCCCGGATACACGGAAGATGAAAAACTCAATATCGCAAAAAAATATCTCATCAAGAAACAAAAAGAAACTCATGGGCTTAACGATGAGAACATCGAGATCACCGACGCTGCGGTTCGCACCATCATTCGCCGTTACACAAAGGAGTCGGGTGTCCGTAACTTAGAACGCGAAATGGCAAGCCTGTGCCGCAAGGTAGCAAAAGAGATTGCCACGAAGGGCCGGGATAAAAAAGTTCGAGTGGCCGATTCTAATCTGTCCAAATTTTTGGGTGAACCTAAACATCGTTATGGTCTAGCTGAAGAAAAAGATGAAATTGGAATTACGACAGGTTTGGCCTGGACTGAGTTTGGCGGTGAGTTGCTTTCCACCGAAGTCACCATCATGCCGGGAAAAGGAAAAGTTACCATCACCGGTAAATTAGGGGATGTAATGCAAGAATCGGCTCAGGCAGCTTTCAGTTGTGTGCGTACGCGCGCAACGGGTTTTGGGTTAGATAAAGATTTCAATCAACGCATTGATATCCATATCCATGTTCCTGAAGGGGCTATTCCCAAAGACGGCCCTTCCGCAGGAATTACAATGGCGACTTCCCTGCTTTCTGCTTTGTTGCGTGTGCCGGTTCGTAAGGACGTGGCAATGACGGGGGAGATCACGTTGCGAGGCAAGGTGTTACCCATTGGGGGCTTGAAAGAAAAAATGCTGGCGGCCCATCGTGGAAAAATAAAAACTATTATTATTCCCAAAGAAAATGAGCGTGATCTAAAAGAGATCCCTCAAAATATTTTAAAAGACATGGTGGTCGTTCCGGTGGAAACCATCGATGAAGTGTGGATGCGGGCTTTAGCCCTGGATGATCCAGGCAAGCTTTATAAACAGGGAAAAACTTACGAAGATGTTTTAAGTGAAGTGCTTTATCCCAAACCAGAGCTTGCCCAAGTTCCAAAGCCGGATTCTTCAGAAATTGTAACTCACTAGAGTTCTGGCCTGATATTCCAATGTTCAACCTAGTATTGAAACCCTTTCCAAAATTTCGATGCAAATTATTCGCAACATTATTGAAACTCAATTTTTTTGTCTTGGCTTGAAAAATCAGGGCAAGCACATCGCTTTTGTTCCCACTATGGGATTTCTTCATGAAGGGCATTTGGCTCTAGTGAAAGAGGCCAAAAAAAGAGCGGAGCTAGTAGTCAGCAGTATCTTTGTAAACCCCACTCAATTTACCCCTCAGGAAGATCTGTCGCGATATCCACGTGACGAAGAAGGAGATTTGAAAAAGCTGGCAAGTGTAGATTGTGATCTTGTTTTTATTCCTGACGCGGACCAAATGTATCCTGAAGGTTTTCAGACCAAAATTTCTCTCAGCGAAATCACTCAAGGCCTTTGCGGCGCTTCTCGCCCTGGACATTTTGATGGCGTTGCTACGGTAGTATTAAAGCTTTTCAATATTACTCAGGCAAATGTCGCAATTTTTGGTGAGAAAGACTATCAGCAATTGGCGGTCATTCGGCGGCTGGTGAAAGATTTGAATCTGCCTATCGAAATTGTGGGACATCCCACAGAACGTTCTCCTCAAGGGCTAGCGCTCTCTTCAAGAAATTCGTATTTGAGTGAAGAAGAAAAACAAAAAGCCCTGGTCCTTTTTCAAACTCTGAGCAAGATGCGAAAAAAGTGTCAAGAAGGTGAAAAAAAAGTTTCCACACTCTTAAGCTTGGGCAGAAAAATGATTGAACAAGTTTCAGAAATAAAAATAGAGTATCTGGAGATTGTGGATGCCGTTTCTTTAAAACCCATTCAAAAAGTTGAAAGAGAAGCACGGGTTTTAGTCGCAGTGCGTTTGGGAAAAACTCGGCTGATTGATAATGGACCCTTATGAAAATATTCCTCAGCAAATACCTCCTCCCGATCACACAAGATCCCATAGAAAATGCGGCCCTCGTAATCGAAAAAGATTCGATTGTGGAGGTCGGCGCAGCGGCATCTTTACTTCAAAAATATCCGAAGGCCAAAAAAATTGATCTTGGTGAAGTGGTCTTGCTGCCGGGCTTAGTCAATGCGCATTGCCATCTGGAACTTTCGCAGGCCCCCCTTTATGATGGCAAGTTGCATCAGGATGCCTCCGGGGAATCCAATTTTATTCGCTGGCTCATTTTTATTGCGCAGTATCAAGAAAAATTAAGTGCCCAGCAAAAAAAAGAAGCCATTTCGCAAGGGCTGGAAGAACTAAAATCCAGTGGGACTACCTGTGTGGGCGATTTGACTAGCTACGAAGGAGCGCACGCTTGCTACGAAGAAAGCGGGCTGCGGGTGGTTTCTTTTGCCGAGGTGATGAACATCCACCAAAAAAGTGCGCAAGACCGTTTTGAATCGGCCATGGCCCAGGTAGATGAATTGATGGCCCTGGATCATCCCAAAATCAAGGCAGGACTGGCCCCTTTCGCACCCTATACACTCTCCAAAAATTTGCTGAAGATTTTCATCCAGCATCTAAAGCAGCTTCAAATCCCCGTGCAGATCCATTCCAGCGAGAGCTTTGCGGAGATGGAATTTTTCTACGATTCCAAGGGAGACATCGCCCACCTCTTATTCCCCTACATCGGCTGGACAGAAAAGCTGCCTCCTCCACATCAAAAAACACCCATTCAATATTTAAATTCGATTGATTTTTTAGGCCTGAAACCCACCCTGGTAGGCTGTCTGCATTTGGGACCCACCGATTTGGGAATTCTTTCTCATAGCGGAAGTAGCGTCATTTGCTGTCCTCAAAGCACTAAAACTTTAAAAAATGGGAATATCCCTTTGGGCAAATTGTTGAAGAACAAAATCAACCTGGGACTGGGCTCGGAAAGCCTGGCTTCCAACTCGAGCCTTTCTTTGTGGGACGAACTTCGAGTTTTATGGGAGGAATCGAAAAGATTACCTGAAAGCATTCCTGCAGCGACTCTGCTTCACATTGCCACCTTGGGAGGTGCAAAGGCACTAGGCTTGCACAAAACGATTGGTTCTCTCGAACAAGAGAAATATGCCGATTTCATTGCCTTAAAAATTCCCCAGGGAGCAAGAATAGAAAACATCGAAGAACAGTTGATTCAACAGACAAAAACCGAATCGCTACTTAAAGTTTGGGTGGCCGGAAAAGAAATTTAAGGGCCCTTAATAAGGTCTTATTCTTGAACCGCTTCCGCTTCTATCCCAGCAAGCATTTTAAGAACTTCGTAACGAATATTTTCTTCCGACACCGTGTAGACAGGGCCGTTGTAGCGTTGGCGAATCACCTCCACCAGACGATCGAACTCGCAATCGATAGAGTCAAAGTCGGAGAGCGTTAATCGGTCCCACTTTTTTAAAATTAAAGGTTTGATTTCTTCCCAATGAGTTTCTAATCGGTTAGGTGTCGTCATAGGCTCGTTTTATTATCACAGAATTGCCAGGCATCAAGTTTAAATTTATTTATGAAAATAGTAACTCTAGGCACCAGTGCCGGCCGCCCTACTATTGAACGTTCTGCCTCTGCAAGTGCCCTCGAGTTTGAGGGTGAGGTATTTCTTTTCGATTGCGGTGAGGGCACTCAAGTTCAACTCGCAAAATCGACTCTCCATTGGGGAAATTTAAAGGCTATTTTTATCAGCCACCTGCATGGGGATCACATCCATGGCCTGGCAGGGTTACTCGGTACCCTCAGTTTGCAAGACCGCGAAGCCCCTCTCAAAGTTTTTGGACCTACAGGGATTAAAAAATATATGGCGGTGATGATGGAACTCAAGACCTCCTGGATTCGCTACCCCTTGGAGATCACAGAGATCCGAGCCGCTGGAGTTTTATTAGAAAATAAAAAATATTTTGTCGAATGTGCAAAATTAAATCACGTGGTTGAATGCTGGGGCTATGCCTTTCGTGAAAAAACACGGCCTGGAATTTTTAACGAAGAAAAAGCCAAGGCCTTGAACATCCCTTTCGGCCCCATACGACGGGAGATTGTAGAAGGTAAGATCGTTACGCTGGAAAATGGACAAATCATCAAACCCGAAGAACTGCTGGGCCCGGTGCGACCTGGACGTCATGTTGCTCATTGTCTGGATACTCAACCCTGCCGAAGTGATCTCTATTTAGCCGAAAATGCAGATGTGCTCATCCACGAATCCACTTTTGACCACAGTCTTAATAGCAAAGTGAAAGATTGGGGGCACTCCACTTCTTGCCAAGCCGCCGATATCGCCCGCCAAGCCAAAGCCACCCAACTTTTGCTCACGCACATCAGCCCCCGTTATGGAAATGGAAAACAATTGCTGGAAGAAGCCAAAACAGAATTCAAAAACACCAAAATGGCGCAGGATTTATTGGAGTTTGAAGTGCCTTATCGGGAGTGAGAAATCTCTATTTTTATCTTATACGCTTGGGTAGCAGGAAAAACTTTCCACATAAAATACTCTACAAAAACAGCCCTTCTGCTTTTAAAACTAACACTCTGTCAAATTAAAAGCATACCTTTCAATTTGACAGAGTGCTATTTGTGCAGCAAGATCATCCGATGCCCCATTTACGACAACGACAAGCCTCCGGCCTTATCAAAAAAGCACTTACCTATTCCCCTGTAGTGGGAATATTAGGCATGCGACAAGTGGGTAAATCGACTCTCATGAAAGAACAAGTGAAGATTTATTACACCTTTGACGATGAAAGTTTTCAAATTCGTTTTCAAAGTGAAGGGAGGTCAATTTTGGATGCTTCACGCGAGAGTATCGGTCTCGATGAAGTACAAAAATATCCACCCGTGTTCGACCTTATTAAAACTTTAGTGGACCAGAAGAAAAAGCCCGGTCGATTTTGCCTCACAGGTTCCATTCGTTTTTCATCAAAAAAACAAATTCGAGAATCTTTAACCGGCAGGATTGTGAGCTTTGATTTGTTTCCTCTCACTCTTTCCGAATGTCATTCCAAGCCATTTTCCACTTTTCTAAAAAATCTTTGCTCCGATTCTATTCAAAAAATTTCTGAAAATTTTTCTCAAAAAAATTGGGCCCAAGAAGGACAATTATTGCATTATTTTCAAAGTGGTGGGCTACCGGGGATCTGCTTTAGAAGAGAAGCAAACATTAGAAATGAGCTCTACCGTGCTCACCTTGAAACTCTTTTAGCTAGGGACATTCATTTTATAAAAAAAACCACACTACCCTACCTTAAACTTTTTCGTCTCATGGAAGAACTCGCTAAACGAGAAGGGCTTTCCACAAATATTTCAGAACTTTCAAAAGTGGTTGGAACTTCCCCCCCCACACTTTCCTCTATACTCAATGCCCTTGAAGCACTTTTTCTCATTCGACCTTATGGATCCACCTATTATATTGAAGATGCCGGGATCTCCTTCTTTCTTCAAAATAATTCAAAAAATTCGATGACGCGTTTAGATCGGACTAAACTCATTTATCTGGAGCTGCGCTCCCAACTTCATTATCTTCTAAGAAATGAAGCCACGTTCCAACCGTATCAAACACGAGGGGGGGTCGATATTCCCTTTTTTATAAAATATCGATCGGGAAGACAAATTGCAATTTGTGTGGATGAGACCGATTATCCCACAGATAAATCTTTAAAAAGCCTCCTTTGGACTCAAAAGAAATTTCCAGATTTGTTGGGGCTAGTAGCTCATGCGGGAAAAAAATTTTTCAGGACAAATTCCGGAATTCTTTGCGTGCCTTGGGTCTCTATTTTTTAACTGCCTCCGTGGTAGCATTTTCTGCTTTCAGAACTCTTTCTCTTTAAAAGATAAAAACCTAGCAGAACAAACAGATTGTAAGGAAGCACCGACACCGAATTTTCTCGGGAAAGACTGCAGCCACCAGAACTTCCCGGAGCTGCAGCCGCTGCGGGAGTATCCGTCCCAGTCTGGTTTTGCCCCCCCGATTGTGGATCCTGCTGTTGTCCAGAACCCTGATCTTGACCGCCACCGCCTTGCTGCTGCCCACTCTGCTGGGCTCCCCCTTGCTGTGAGCCATCTCCCTGTTGCCCACCTTGTTGTTGCCCCGATACCGGAGTCTGTATCACCACCACAGTCACGGTTCCGGTACTTTCATTGCGCCCATCCCCCAAAGTCAGCATCATGTGGTAGGTGCCGGTCTTATCAGGGAGCAAGGTCGCTATCGCCTGATTGGCATTTTGGATCGTAGCGGCACTTGCCTGGGGTTTTGCTGAAATCGTCCATTCATAATCCAAAGTATGAGCCTGATTATCCGTCGAAGACGAGGCATCCAGAGTCACTGTTGCCCCCAATTCGACCTGACTCGAATCGTTGAGACTCGATTGCTGAGTGCCATTTTGTTGGGAGAGGTGGATAGAAACCGTGGGCGGTGTATTATCGATGGGCGAAACTAGGATTTGTACGACAGAAGGCGTGCTCTCCAACACTCCATCCGAAGCAATGAGAGTCGCCTGATAAGTTCCATCGACATCTGGAGTAAAACTGGGCTGGAGACTTGTGAGACTGCTCAGCTGGGCACTGCTTCCATTCGGTTTTGTGAAAGTCCACCCATAAGTGAGCTGGGTTTCGGCATCTTCATCGCTTACTTGCGCTTGCAGAGTCACAAGATCACCCACCGTTTTATGCTGCGTGGATCCTGCATTGGCGAGTGGGGCATGGTCGTACTGATTATTGCCAATAAAAAGTGAATTCATCACATTCACCATTTTTCCGGTGAGGGTTTTTCCATTCAAATAAGATTTTGGGGTACCGCCCTGATACAACAAATCAATAATCTGCAAATAGGTTTTAGTGGGAAAGGCAGACCACAAGAGCGCTGCAGCGCCGGACACATGCGGCGTTGCCATGGAAGTCCCGGAAAGAAAGCCATAATCTTCAGATCCCGGATAATACCACGTGGGGATTGTTGAAAGAATATTTTCACCCGGAGCCGCAATATCCACCGAAACCAAACCAAAATTTGAAAAGGAGGAAAGTTGATCCTGTTCATTCATCGACGCCACAGAAATAACATTTGGGGCACTATAACTTGAAGGATAATGCGGCGTAATATCGTTGTCTGTTCCATCATTTCCAGCAGCCGCCACAAAGATCACGCCCGCACTATTGCTGGCATTGAGGATCGCTTCTAAGGTGGGATCGTTGAAAGTGGAACCCCAACTATTGTTCAACACCTTGGCCCCATTGTGGATGGCATATTCAATGGCTTCTACGGCGGCGGAATAGGAACCTGAACCACTACTATCCATAAACTTGAGGGCCATGAGTTTGGCTTTCCAGGCCACGCCGCTCACACCAATTCCGTTATTTCCCACAGCCCCAATAGTGCCCGCCACATGTGTACCGTGAAAGTGGTCGTCCATGGGATCGCCATCGTGATTCGCAAAATCATAGCCATACACATCATCGATATAACCATTGCCATCATCGTCAATTCCATTGCCTGGAATTTCCCCAGGGTTCACCCACATGTTTGCTGCCAAATCGGGATGTGTATAATCTATGCCCGTATCAATGACCGCCACAATCGTGGAACTGGCATCGGTGAAATTATCCCACACTTCATCCATACCCAAATCGGCCAGCGTGCTCCCCGAGGTGTTTCTCAGGCCCCACTCCTGAGAAAAATAAGGGTCATTAGGCAAGGCATCGATTGTAATTTTGCCGTTGGGAGAAGCCAGCAAGACCTTGTCCTGAGCACGCAGCGTCTCTATTTCTTTTAGGGTGTCTTGCTTCCCAGAAAGTTGCACATGATACAAACGCGTGCTCACAAAATATTTTATAAATTTTATGCCCAGGCGATTAAAAACATTTCCAATTTCCTCTTCGCTGGCTTGCTTAGAAAATTTCACTAAGGCTTCCTGGCAAATATAAGCGCCACAGTCCTCTGCTCGAAGTTCAAAATAGGGAAAAAGAAAAATGAACAGAAAAAACAAAATTTTAAAAAAACGCCAGGCGTGCATTAGGACTTGTTGATTGCAAGGGATGTTCCAGCTGCTGTTGAAGCCCGGAGTGGAAGCTTGTTAAATTTTGATGGAGAAAAAATATTGAAAAAAGTCAAAGCGTTGACAGGGGTGTCAAAAGCCCTCTCTCCCTTGAGGCATAGGTATCTACACATCTTTTGGTATTGCCCCCTCTTAAGCTAAGAGGGGGTTGGGGGAGTTATGGAAAACCGTGCAAATTACAGTATTTTTGAGTTCAGCAAGATCTTCCATAACCCCTCCTAACCTCCCCTTAGCTTAAGGGGAGGAACAGCAGAGTCAATAAAAACCATAGTTTGCTGAGATGTGTAGATACCTATGCCCCTGGAGGGAGAGGGGAATTACGCTGCAGTGGCCTTCCCCATCTGTATCATCTTACCCACACTTGAGAGCGCATCAGCAACCGCACTGGGTTCATAGCCGCAATGGGTCATGCAATGGGCGCATTTGGGATTGCCAGAGGCTTTGCCAAACTTTTCAAATTCGGTATGTTCCATATATTCTTTGAAGGTTTTGGCGTAACCTTCTTTGGTAAGAAGGTAGCAAGGTTTTTGCCATCCAAAAACATTGTAGGTAGGCATGCCCCAGGGAGTACATTCATAGTCGCGTTTGCCTTCGAGGAAATCGAGGTAGAACGGGCTATTGTTGAAGGGCCACTTTTTTTTGTGGTTTCTTTTGTAAGTAAGCAAGAGCCCGAAAAATTCATGGGTGCGTTTTTTGGAAAGAAAATGTTCTTGATCCAGGGCCTTCTCGTAACTGTAACCCGGCGCGATACTGAAACCTTCCACCCCCAATTCGGTCATGTGGTCAAAAAGTTTGGCCAGATTTTCAAGAGTTGACCCTTCAAACACGGTCGTGTTGGTGATCACCCGAAAACCCTGCTCCAGCGCTGCCTTAATGGCTTTGGTGGCGATTTCATAGGTCCCTTCTCTATCGACACAATGGTCATGGTGTTCCTGATAACCATCCACGTGTACACTAAAGGTGAGGCGTTTATTGGGTTTGAATTTGGGGAGACTGCGCTCCAGCAACAAGGCATTGGTACACAAAATCACGTAACGTTTTTGCGCCAGCAGTCCTTCCACCATTTCCTCAATTTGCGGATGAATCAGAGGCTCGCCACCGGGAATAGTCACCATGGGGGCCCCACATTCATTGGCCGCACTCAAGGCCTGTTCCACCGAAAGATGTTTTTTGAGTTTTTCTTCCGGATACTGAATTTTTCCACAGCCGGGACAGGCAAGATTGCAACGAAACAAGGGCTCGAGCATTAAATTGAGCGGATACTTTTTTCGGCCCAAAAGTTTCTGTTTGAAAAGATACACCGCAATATTAAAGGCCTGATGTGCAGGGACAGACATAGGATTTCCTCGTGTTTGAATTGAAGCCCTCTCATAATCACTTCGCTCCTGCTAGACAAGGCCTAAAATGAAAAAACCGTAGAAGAGCAGGCTATCCCAGAAAAGAATAAAGCTTGTGGTTCCCTCCAATCTAAGCTATGGGGCCCGGCGTCCTGCCAGAGCCTCTACCCTTCTCACACCCAGGTTACAGTCTTAGTTCAGGATCAAAAAATTATTCTGCGACGGAGACTTTATGCAAACAACGCACACGTTCGATCAATTTCCTTTAAGCCCAGAGATACAGCGCGCAGTAGAAGAGCTGGGTTTTAAAAGCTGCACCCCCATTCAATTTGAAACGCTGACGGCCCTCCTGAAAGAGCCCAGCGATTTTTTGGGTCTGGCAGCCACTGGCACCGGTAAAACGGCGGCCTTTGGAATTCCACTCTTGGAACGCATCGATCCCAAGATCAAAGGGATTCAAGGCATTATCCTCTGCCCCACTCGAGAGCTCGCTCAACAGGTTTCCAAGCAGATCCTGGCCCTCGCCAAATATAAAAAAATTAAAATGGCCACCATCTACGGCGGGGCTGGATACTCGGAACAAATTCGAGATTTAAAAGTTTGCTCCATCGTGATTGCTACTCCCGGTCGATTAATCGATCACTTGGAGAGAAGGAATCTCTCCCTCAAACAAATTCATACGGTTATTTTAGATGAAGCCGATGAGATGATTTCCATGGGATTTCGGGACGACTTGGAACTCATTTTAAAACAAACCGAATCCGACAATCGCCTCACCTGGCTTTTTTCGGCCACACTCAATGCGGATCTCCGCCAGGTAGCCAGCCGTTATCTGGAAAAACCAAAAACCGTTACGCTCAACCAAAAAGAAGAAGCCTCCAAAAATATTGAACAGCTTTATTTTATTGTGGAAGAACGCAATAAACCCAAACTTCTCTGCCGTTTATTAGATGCCGAAGAAGATTTTTATGGTCTTATTTTTTGCCAAACCAAAATCAGGGTGGATGAGATCTATCAAACCTTGAAGCAGAAGCATTATCCGGTGGAATGTTTACACGGTGATAAAAGCCAGAAAGAACGCGAACGCAGCATGCAGGCCTTTCGCGATGGAAAAGCCAGAATCATGGTTTCCACCGATGTGGCGGCCCGGGGTTTGGATGTCAATAAACTCAGTGTGGTCGTAAACTATTCGATTCCCATGGATCCTGAAATTTACACCCATCGCATTGGACGAACGGGACGCATTGGAAATAAAGGCAAATCGATCAGTTTTTTTGCACCTCAGGAAGAACATCTTTTTAGAGCCATTGAAAGACAGAGTCGAGTACCCTTAAAAAAGGGGGAGATCCCCAGCGCAAAAGAAATTTTCAAAAAACAAACTGAAACCTTTTTGGAAGATTTTCTGGCAGTCGATAAAAGTGAAAAAGTGCTTTCATGGCTGCCCATAGAATGGGAAAAAATTGCGGAGACCTTTTCGCCTCAGGAAATTATTGCACGTTTTTTATCTCTTCGGTTTTCAAAACTCATTCTTGAAAATCAAAATTCAAAAGAACAAATTCTGGAAGAAAATTTCTGGCCCGCCCGGAGAGGATCGTCTTCAAATAATAGAAGAGGTGGCTTCAGCAGAAGTGGGGGCGGATTTTCGCGGGGGAATACCCGATCGTACGGCCCACGGAGAAGGTAAAATTACTTCTTTCACCTCATTGACAGACAAAGAATCTTTAGTGTACTTCCCAGTACATGAAGCGCCTTTCCTTGTTTTTCTTTGTACTCTTTTTTTTCCCATTTACGCTGTCGGCCTCCCCCACTGGAGAACACCTAACTCTCAACGACTGCTACCAGCTCACGCTCAAACGTTCCGAAACGCTTAAACTCTCTGAAGAAGACATCAAGATCAGCGAGGCACATTTCCTTCAGGCATTAGGAACAATACTCCCCCGAATTAATCTGAACTACAGTGAATTTTTTCAGGATGATTCCAGCAATGGGGATCCCACTGTGAGTAGTAGCCTTACTCAGTTTCGTCGCCCTCAGGCGGGCATCGGCATGAGCCTGACCCTCTTTCGAGGATTCCGGGAATTCTATGCCCTTCGGAGTAGCAAAATTGATGCAGCCGAAAAGGAATTCAAGAAAAAAGAGGTAGAACGTCTTTTATACGGAGACGTCGCGACCGCCTTTTTTACCGTGGCCAGTCTTGAAGCCGAGATGAAAAGTCAGCAAAAAATAAAAAAAATTGTAAAAGAAAGAATTACAGAAATTCAAAACCGCATCCAATTAGGGAAATCCCGCGACAGTGAATACGCCGCTCAAGCTGCTGAACTGAGCCTGATCGAAGCCGATCTGGAAAAAAAGAAGGGCGATTTACGGATTGCCTACGAACTTCTGGGTTTGCTTACCGGTCTGACTCCCCAGCCCCCCATCAAAATAGAGGAGTTGAATATTGTCCTGGGACATTACGAAGACTGGAAAAGCAACCTGGCAAAACGCAGCGATTTACAAGCTCAGAACAAAGCCATCGAACTGGCCAAAGAAGACATTAAAGTGCAACGTTCCTATTTACTGCCTCAACTCGATTTCAATGCAAACACCTGGATCTATCGCAGCGGCTATCAAAATGATATCCTCTGGGACACCACTTTAAATCTCAGTGTTCCCCTCTTTAATTTTAGTACTTTTGGAAACATTCGCGAAGCCAGAATCAAAACCAAACAGGAAGAAATCCGAAAAGAAGAATTGAACCGAAGCTCTGAAAAAGAAGTGGGAAGGGATTACGTCAATTTGAGAAGTTCTTTGGAACAACTTAAAAAATACAAACTAGCCGCAAAAATGACTGAAATGAGCTACCAACAACAAGTAAAAGATTATCAGCAAAACCTGGTGACGAATCTCGATGTACTTCAATCCCAAAGAACCTGGATGCAAGCCTTGGAGCAGAGCCAAACCGCTCAAGTTCAAGTGTGGGCGGCTTGGGCAAAGCTGAAAATGAGTTCGGGGAAGATAGCCGAGATCCCCAAGTAACGTCCTAAAAATTAATCCCCTCTCCCTTGAGGGGAGAGGGTCAGGGAGAGGGTGGTCTCGAGAACACTTGAGTATCACCCTCCCTCTAACTCCCTCCCCTCAAGGGAGGGAGGATTTTTGGAACACAATGTCCCTCTCCGAATTCTCCATCAAAAATTCCGTCTTTGCCTGGATGCTCATGCTGGGCCTCATTTTCTTTGGAGCCATCTCGTTTCGAAGCCTGGGCATTAGTGAAATGCCCGATGTGGATTTTCCGGTTGTGAATGTTCAAGTCACTTATGAAGGGGCAGCCCCCGAAGTGATGGAAATGGATGTGGTCGACCTGATTGAAGATGCCGTCATGAGCGTCGAAGGAATCAAGACCTTATCTTCTACCTCTCAACAAGGAAGCGCCAATATTACGATTGAGTTTAACCTGGATCGTAACATCGATTTTTCTCTCCAGGAAGTTCAAACTAAAATTGCACAAGTGCAAAAAAATCTTCCCCATGAAATTGATCCCCCCATCGTCACTAAAACAAATCCGGAAGATCAGCCCATCCTGTGGTTGGGCTTGTCGGCTGAAAAAGCAGATCTTCGCGAATTGATTGAATACGCGCGCGATCACCTGAAAGACAAACTTCAAACCGTGAATGGAGTGGGAGAAATTCTCCTCAGTGGATACGTCGATCTGAATCTTCGTATCTGGATTGATCCCGACCAGTTAAAAAAACAGGAATTGACGGTAGAAGATGTGCTGGAGGCCATCCGACGCGAACACATCGAAATTCCTGCAGGCCGCATTGAGACCTCTTCGACGGAAATTAATTTAAGGGCCATGGGAGAGGCAAAAACCCCTGAAGAGCTAGGGCACATTCAAATTCGCAAACGAGGCGGGGCCCCCATTTATAAACCCATTGAACTGCGAGAAGTCGCCCGCATTGTGCCAGGGTTAGCCGATGTACGCCGCATCAGCCGTACTCAGGGAAATTTGGCCTTGGGTCTGGGGATCAAAAAACAACGAGGCTCCAATGCCGTCGCTATTGCCCAGGCCGTTAAATTAAAAATGGCTGAAATTGAAAAAACTCTTCCTCCCGGTTACAAGTTGGGAATCACCTTTGATACCACCCGTTTTATTGAGCAAAGCACCGATCAAATGAAGCACCACCTTGCCTTAGCCGCTTTACTCACTGCCGTGGTTTGTCTTTTCTTCCTGGGATCCTGGGCCTCTACCTTCAATATTTTACTGGCGATTCCCACTTCCATTGTCGGTTGTTTTACCCTCATTTTATTTTTCGGATTTACCCTCAACACCTTCACCTTGCTCGCCTTAATTTTGTCGATCGGTATTGTGGTCGACGATGCCATCATGGTGCTGGAAAACATTATCCGTCACAAAGAGATGGGAAAAACTGCCCTTCAGGCAGCTCGGGAGGGAGCCAAGGAAATCAGCTCTGCCGCCATTGCTACCACTCTGGCGATTATTGCTATTTTTATCCCCGTCATTTTTATGAAGGGAATCATCGGAAAATTCTTTTTTCAGTTTGGAATTGTTTTATCCGCCACCGTGATACTTTCCCTGATAGAAGCCTTAACCATTACGCCCATGCGTACTTCCCGCATGCTGAGGGGCGATATTCATGAAAGTCGCTTTGAAAGAATGATTAACTTTTATTTCAGCCGTGTGGCTTCGGTTTACAAATCGGCCATTGCCCTCTGCTTAAGGTTCCGCTGGCTGGTGCTTATTCTTTCTTTGGTGCTATTTGTCTCTTCTTTCTGGTTTCTAACCCAGGTTAAAAAAGAGTTTGTTCCGGCACAAGATCAAAGTTCTTTCTTGGTTCGTTTTCAAACGCCTCTGGGTTCTTCCATTCAGTTTACCGACGAGAAAATTAAGGAAGCAGAAAAAATCATTGCAGCAGAACCTAGTCTCAATCGATATTTTTCTGCGGTGGGTGGATTTACAGGAGGAGACGTCAACACCGCCATTGCCTTTGTCACCCTGAAAGAATTACCCGACCGACCGCTTTCCCCGGCTACTCACAAGCACATTACCCAAATAGAAGTCATGAACGACCTACGCGAAAAATTACTCAAAATTCCTGATCTTCGTGTCGTGATGCAAGACCTCTCTACACGGGGATTTACCGCCCAGCGCGGATTTCCTGTCGAATTCTCCGTACGAGGCCCCGAGTGGGACGAGCTGGCTAAAATCTCGGAACAGTTGCGTGAGAAAATGAAATCGGATCCTTACTTTAAAGATGTGGACAGTGATTATCAACTGGGACAACCCGAAATTCAAATTTTTCCCCTACGCGATGCTGCAGCGCTTCGAGGGGTGAGCATGCAAGACTTGGGAACGACGATCAATGCCTTGATGGGAGGGGTGCGCGAAGGAAAATTTACCGAGAAAGGAAGACGCAATGATATTCGTCTTCGTTTGGAAGAAAGTTCACGCTTAAAAGGCGATCAGATCAAAAATTTGTTGGTGCGAAATCAGCAGGGCGAACTGGTTTCACTGGGAGATATCGTACGTATCGAGGAGCACAAAACGCTCAAGAGTATCACCCGCAAAGACCGAGAACGCGCCATCAGTCTGTTTTCAAACGTAGGTCAGGGAAAATCCCAGGAAGAAGCCTTAAAAGAAGTAGAAAAAATAGCCAAAGAAATATTGCCTCCCAATTATCGCATTGTTTTGAGTGGCTCTGCCGAAACGTTTAAGGAATCTTTCAATAGTTTATTTTTTGCCTTATGGATGGGCGTCGTGGTCGCTTATATGATTTTAGCCAGCCAGTACAACAGCTTCATCCATCCCTTCCTAGTTTTGCTGGCGCTTCCCTTCTCTCTTTCGGGAGCCTGGATTGCCCTTTATTTCAGTGGCCAATCTCTTAATCTCTACAGTTTTATCGGTTTGATTTTGCTGATGGGAATCGCCAAAAAGAATTCCATCATGCTGGTCGATTTTACCAATCACAAACGGGCAGAAGGCAGGAGTACCCGCGAAGCCTTGCTGGAGGCCTGTCCGCAAAGACTGCGCCCCATTTTGATGACTTCCTTCGCCACCGTGGCAGCCGCCATCCCGTCCGCCCTTTCCCGGGGAGCGGGTTATGAAACGCGCATGCCCATGGCGGTGATTTTAATAGGGGGAATTTTTCTTTCTACCTGGATGACTTTATTCGTCATCCCTTGTGCCTATGAGATTTTCTCTAAAATGGAGCTCAAAAAAGAGAAGTTCTAGAGAAATCTTAGGGATACAGACTGAGTGGAATCTTGACATAGCCCCCCTCCTCTTCCTATATCCCGAGAGACCTTAACAAATCCACGGAGCCAAATATGCCCAACATTCAAGAACTACTCTCCCAGACCAAAAAACAAATTTCTGAAATTAAAGCCCCTGAACTAAAAAGCTGGATAGACCAAAAGAGGAACATGCACCTCGTGGATGTCCGCGAAAAAGACGAACAGGAAAAGGGCATCATTCCAGGCGCCAAGCTGATTCCCAGAGGATTTCTGGAACTCAAAATCGAAGATCAGGTCCCCAATAAAAGCGACGAGATTGTGCTGTATTGTGCAGGAGGCAATCGCTCTGCCTTGGCAGCGAAGAGTCTCAAAGATTTGGGATACGAAAAAGTACACTCTTTGATTGGCGGTTATTCCGGCTGGGCCTCGCAGGGCCTACCCACCAAGGTTCAACGCTCGCTGAATAAATCCCAGCTTGATCGCTATGCGCGGCATTTGCTCATGCCCGAAGTGGGCGAAGCAGGTCAGTTAAAATTATTGGATGCAAAAGTTTTCCTGGTGGGTGCCGGCGGCCTGGGATCTCCCTGTGCCTATTACCTGGCTGCTGCAGGCATTGGAACCCTTGGGATTATCGATCACGACGTGGTGGACAAAAGCAATCTTCAACGACAGATTTTGCACAACGAAGAACGCGTCGGGGAATTAAAAGTAGAATCTGCAAAACAAACTTTAAAGGCTTTAAACTCAGATATTAACGTAATCACCTATAATGAAAAACTTTCTCGGGATAACATCACGGAAATCATCCAAGACTACGACATTATCGTCAACGGCTGCGACAACTTCCCCACCCGCTATTTGGTGAATGATGCCTGTGTGTTTTTAAAAAAGCCGTTGGTGGATGGAAGCATCTTCCGCTTTGATGGACAGATCACCGTTTTTGACTCCGCAAATGGAGGCCCTTGCTACCGCTGCCTCTATCCCGAACCTCCCCCTCCAGAAATGGCCCCCTCCTGCCAGGAAGCCGGAGTATTTGGGGCACTTCCCGGAATTTTAGGCACGGCCCAAACCATTGAAGTCCTCAAATTGATTTTAGGCAAAGGCGAACCTTTAATCGGCAGATTGCTGACTTTCGATGCCCTAAAAATGAAATTCAAGGAATTAAAACTCCGCCGTGACCCCGCCTGTCCTGTCTGCGGTGATCATCCAAGTATTAAGGAATTGATTGATTATGAGTGGTTCTGTTCACTGGCGGGTGGAGATCCACTAAAATAAATTCTCTCAATTAAGGAAACCTCATGAAGCTCCATTTTGAAAAATGGCATGGACTGGGTAATGATTTTATCATGCTCAATGCAGTGGGTCAGAAATTAAACGAAATCGAACAAAAAGCAAAATCTCTTTGCGAACGCCGCTTGGGGATTGGCTGCGATCAGCTCATAATTGTTCGCCCTTCCGAAGTCGCCGATTTACGCATGCAGATTTATAATGCAGATGGTTCCGAAGTAGAAATGTGCGGCAATGGAATCCGCTGCTTGGCTTTATTCGCAAAAAAACATGGTCTGGTAAAAAATGATTCCATGACGGTAGAAACCTTGGGAGGCATCAAGAAACCCAAGATAGTGGGCAATCTGGTGGAGGTGGATATGGGAGAACCTATTTTGAAGGCCTCGGAAATTCCAGTAAATCTGGAAGGCATGGTGATTGGAAAAAATGTGGAACTCGGCGGAGAAACTCATCCGATTACTTGTGTCAGCATGGGCAACCCTCACTGCGTGCTCTTTGTGCAAAACGTGGAGGAAGTCCCTCTGAAAAAGATGGGCTCTAAAATCGAGACCGATGCCTTATTTCCCAAGAAAACAAACGTTGAATTTGTTCAGGTGATCGACAAAAACACCATCAAACTACGGGTGTGGGAACGCGGCGCAGGTGCAACAATGGCTTGCGGCACAGGGGCCTGTGGAGCCGTCGTCGCAAGTATCTTGAACGGTTTTACCAATCGTAAGGTACAAGCCCAGCTCCCTGGCGGCAATCTGGATATTGTGTGGAGCGAAAAAGACAATCGGGTGTATATGACTGGGCCGGGAACAGAAGTTTTTAATGGGGAAATTGAGATTTAGGAAACTTTATGACAACTTTATTTCAAGGCAGCATGGTCGCCCTCATCACCCCTTTCAAAGAGGGGAAACTCGACGAGGTGGCATTGAAAAAATTAATCGACTTTCAAATTGAGAATGGAACTTCTGTCCTCGTCCCCTGCGGGACCACAGGAGAATCGGCCACCCTTTCTCATGAAGAACATGACCGTGTGATTGCCCTCACGGTCGAATACAGTCACAAGCGGGCCAAGGTACTAGCAGGCACGGGGTCCAACTCCACAAGTGAAGCCATACGGCTCACACAAAATGCCAGAAAAGCTGGGGCAGATGGGGCTTTGCTGATTTGTCCCTATTATAACAAGCCCACTCAGGAAGGTTTGCTTCAACATTTTGGAGCGATAGCCGATGCAGTGGATATTCCCCAAGTGCTCTATAATATTCCAGGGCGGACGGGGATCAACCTGCTACCTTCTACCATTGCCAAACTCGCGGAGAGAAAAAATATCGTCGGCATTAAAGAAGCCACCGGAAATCTCATTCAAGCGAGCGAAGTGATCGCCGCTTGTCCCAAAGATTTTGGCGTCTACTCCGGAGAAGATGCCCTCACCTGGCCCTTGTACGCCATCGGCGCCCAAGGCGCTATTTCGGTAACCGCGAATATTCTTCCGAAGCAATGTGCAGAATTGTGGAATGAAGCTCAAAAAGGAAACATGAAACGCGCTCGTGAATTGCATTATCAATTGCTGGAAATCAACGATGTGATGTTTGTCGAAACCAATCCTTCCCCAGTGAAAACCGCTTTGGCCTTGATGGGATTTTGTGGTGAGGAGATTCGATTGCCTCTGGTTACACTTAAAAAAGAAAATAAAGAGAAACTATCTGCCATTCTCAAAAAGAATAAATTAATCTAATTTTTATACAAGAAAGAGATGCTATGAATCTAATTCTCTGTGGTGCTGCAGGTCGTATGGGACAACGGATTGCGGCACTCTCAAAAGAAAATCCAAAAATAACATTAGCCGCCTGTGTCGATAAAAAAACAGCTCAAACAGTAGAAGGGCTGATTTGCTTCACTAACTTGAAAGACGTCATTTCTACAGGAAATGTCATCATCGATTTTAGCCATGCGGATGCCAGCTTGGAAAATTTAAAGCTTGCGATGAGCTCTAAAGTCCCTCTCGTCATTGGCACCACCGGCTTCAATCTCAAAGAACGCCAGCAAATCGAAGAGGCCGCAAAATCAATCCCCATCGTCTTTTCCAGCAACATGAGCATCGGCGTCAATGTGATGTGGAAATTGTTGGAGCAAGCCACACGGGCTTTAGGGCCCGCCTATGATATTGAAGTCGTGGAGATGCATCATCGCCTGAAAAAAGATGCCCCCTCCGGAACAGCAATGACCACCGCGGAAGTCTTGGCCAAAGCGGCAGGCCGCAATTTGGAAAAAGATGCCGTGTACTCCCGCCACGGAATGATAGGCGAACGCAAGGCAGGAGAAATTGGTATCCAAACCTTGCGCGGCGGCGATGTCGTGGGCGATCATACCGTCTATTTTGCCGGTATTGGAGAACGTCTGGAAATTACGCATCGCGCTTCTTCACGCGACACCTTTGCGCAAGGCGCTCTGCGGGCGGCAGAATGGGTAGTGGACAAAAAACCAGGTCTTTATAACATGCAAGATGTATTGGGCTTGAAGTAATTTTTACAACAAAGGAAACCAAATGAAACTCATCCGCTTCGCGTATCAAAACGAACAGAGCTATGGTGTTTTAGAAAATGAAACCGTACGTACACTAAACGGCACCCAAAACAATGTAGTTCCTCTAGCGGATGTAAAACTTCTGGCCCCCAGTTTTCCCTCCAAAATTATCTGTGTGGGTTTGAACTATCACGACCACATTCGCGAAATGAAGCTTCCCCAACCCGTAGAACCGCTGATTTTCTTGAAAGCACCGTCGGCCCTCAATCATCCCGGAGATCCCATTGAACTCACCCCCTTTTCAAATCAGATCGAACTGGAAGGCGAACTGGCTTTAGTAATTGGAAAACTGGCCAAAAATGTTTCCGAGGAGGAAGCGCTCTCTTCTCTGATGGGATACACCTGTTTCAACGATGTGACCGCAAGAGACCTGCAGCGCAGAGACAGCCAGTTTTGTCGCGCCAAATCCTTCGACACCTTTGCTTGCATGGGCCCTTGGGTAGAAACTCAACTGGACCCGTCGAATTTGACGATTCAAACTTACCTGAATGGTGAACTCAAACAAAACTCCAACACCAAAGAAATGATTTTTGGAGTTCCAAAACTCGTCTCCTTTGTTTCGCACATGATGACCTTATATCCAGGAGATGTGATCAGCACTGGATCTCCTGGAGGGACTTGCACGATGAAATCGGGAGATGTGGTGGAAGTGAAAATTGAGGGGATTGGGAGTTTGAGGAATAGTGTGGTTTAATTATTTTTGAACGAAAGCTCAATGATCTATTTCCAAAAAATTATCCTATTCCTCATCCTTTTTTTTCCCTCTCCCCTCTTTGCCAAAGACTGGAACCCCAATCTCCTCGAGGCCTCGCGCCTTGCCTATGCAGCTGAGACTGCCCAAGCCCTTCCACTCATCAACGCTTACATCGCCCAAAATCCTGAAGATCCCAACGGACTTTTCGTAAAGGCCGTGGTACTCGATTGGAAGGCTACCCTGGATTGGGAAGGAAGAAATTCTCAAAAAGAAATTTTGGAAATTTATAAACAAGCCAATGACCTGGCCTTTCATCTCTGGGATAGCGATCCAGAGAATGTAGACAAGCTCATTAATCTGGGAAACAGCTATCTCTTCTTAGGTCGAAAATATTCGGACCTGGGAAAAAATCTGGATGCCGTCCTCACAGGAAAAAAATGTCAAAAGTATTTGGAGAAGGCGATTAAGCTGGATCCCTCGCGAAAAGACGCGTTGCTGGCCCTGGGAGGCTTTCATTATCTGGCCGATCAAATACCTCCCTGGCTGAAAAGTTTTCGGGGCTTACTCGGTATTAAAGGCGATAAAGATTTGGGTTTAACAGAATTAAAATACTCTCTCGATCCCCAATTGCCTTTCTATTACGACAGTCTCTATGCCCTGGTAAATGTGTACAGTGATTTTGAAAAACAATATGAGACGGCCCTTCAATATTTGACACAAATGGAAAAAATATTTCCGAACAATCCGGAATTAAAATTTTACCGAGCCAATATCAGTGAAAAGAAAGACAAAACAGAGGGCTTGAGTGGTTTTTTAAAATTGGGTACTTGGTGTGAAAAAAACCCAAATCATTGTCATCCAGAGTATTCGTTTTTAGGTTACTACCATGCAGGAAGAATTTCACAGGACCTCAGTTTAAATGATCAGGCCCAAAAATATTTTGCAAAGTCCCTCGAATTCAACCCTCTGTTTCATAATCTTCAAAAAGCTGAGGCTTCTTACTGGAGTGCAAACATTGACTTTTATTCTCAAAAATATACTGAAGCGCTTCAAAAAATAAGACAGGCCTTGCAGGTGCAAGGTCTTCCTAAAAAAAACAAACAAGAGATGGAAGACAGACTCACTTCAATTTGTCAGAAAATTTCTTGTTACTAACACTAACTAAAAAAGTAAGCACATCCAGCTAATCCTGTAATTTGCGAGGACTGTCTGAGCGGCAGCGAGTTCCGCAGCAAATGGAAGGATTAGCTGGATGTGCTTACTTCCACCCTATATGAATGCACTCCCCATCGTCATTGGTACTATTTGTATTTTCACCCTGGCCTATCGTTATTACTCTGCTTTCATTGCTGCAAAAGTGCTGGTCTTAGACGATAGCCGGCAAACTCCAGCCCACACCCATTTTGATGGGCAAAACTATATCCCTACCAACAAATGGGTTTTGTTTGGACATCACTTTGCCGCCATCAGCGGGGCGGGGCCTTTGATTGGACCGGTACTCGCTGCCCAGTTTGGTTTTTTACCGGGCCTGCTCTGGCTGATTATTGGCGTCGTTTTAGGGGGCGCCGTTCACGATTTTGTAATCTTGACTGCCTCGATCAGACACTACGGAAAATCTCTCGCTCAAATTGCAAAAATAGAGCTGGGGCCCATCCCAGGGATTGTCGCTTCTCTTGCTATTCTTTTTATTATTGTCATTGCCTTGTCGGGCCTAGGGTTGGCAGTAGTCAATTCTCTCAGTGAAAGTGCCTGGGGTTGCTTTACGATTGGCATGACCATTCCCATTGCTTTTCTCATGGGAATCTACACCTACAAAATCCGCAAAGGAAAAATCACCGAAGGCACTCTCTTTGGAGTTGTTGCCCTCATTGCCGCCGTGATTTTTGGAAAAGAAGTCGCGGAGAGTTCCTGGGCCACTTATTTTCAACTCAGCAAAAATCAGATCACCTTTGCCATCGCCCTCTATGGCTTCGTCGCCAGTATTTTGCCGGTCTGGCTGCTTTTGTGCCCCCGCGATTATTTGTCTTCTTATATGAAATTGGGCACCATCAGCTTTTTGGCCCTCGCCGTAATTCTCGTTCATCCCGATCTCAAAATGGCGCCGATCACGGAATTTATTAGTGGAGGAGGACCCATCGTCAAAGGAAAGCTCTATCCCTTTGTCTTTATCACCATCGCCTGCGGAGCCATCTCGGGTTTTCATTCGCTGGTTGCCTCGGGCACTACCCCCAAGATGCTTTCCCGAGAAAGCGAGGCCCGACCTATTGCCTACGGCGCCATGCTGCTCGAAAGTTTTGTCGGCATCATGGCCCTCATTGCCGCCGCCGCCCTTCATCCCGGAGATTATTTTGCTATCAACGTGGCTCCTGAGCTTTTTGAAAAACTGGGAATGCATACCGTAAACCTCACGCAACTTTCCCAGGAAGTAGGAGAGAAAATCGCAGGACGCACAGGGGGAGCGGTTTCGCTGGCAGTAGGAATTGCCCAGATCTTTTCAAGTATTCCCGGAATGAAATCCCTGATGAGCTACTGGTATCATTTTGCCATCCTGTTTGAAGCGATGTTCATTTTAACCACCATTGATACCGGCACCCGCGTCGGACGTTTTCTACTGCAGGAATTTGGCGGACAGTTTTCCAAAAAATTCGGCCAGACCCATTGGCTACCCAGCAGTATAATTTCATCTTTGCTGATTGTCTGTGCCTGGTCGTATTTTATTTACACCGGAAGCATACAAACCATTTGGCCCATGTTTGGCATTTCCAATCAACTCCTCGCGGCTGTAGCCTTATGCATCGGCACCACGCTGCTTTTAAAATGGGGAAAGAAAAAATATGTGTGGGTGACTCTGCTGCCTTTATCTTTTGTAGGAGTAACCACTTTAATTGCCGGTTATGAAAGCATCCGCGATATTTTTTATCCCCTCACACAGAGTGGCATTGCTTCAAAAATCACCCAAGGCATGGTGGACCTAAGTTTGACAGGGTTTATTATGATATTGGCTCTGGTGATTATAGCGGCTTCGATGAGGAAGTGGAGAGGATATTGGAAGTAACACTTGGACATGGTGAACTTTGAATATTTTTTAAATGTTCGGTGACATCTCTCGTGAAAGTACTTGTAATATTATAAGGAAACAAGAAATATCACGCACTTTATGAAACTCGGTATCGATCAAATCCAAAAATTTTTTCAAAAACTCTCCGGCAAAAAAATTGGCATTTTATGCCACGGCGCTAGCGTCAACTCCAAATATCAACATCTCTTAAAATTATTGGAAGAAACAAAGAGAGGCCCCATTTTGAGTGCGCTTTTTGGCCCAGAACATGGCCTTTGGGGCGTGGCGCAGGATATGGAAGCGGTGGCAGATTGTACTCTCCCCTCACCTGTATCCTCTCCCCAAGGAGGGGGAAAATCGGTACCCATTCACAGCTTATATGGAAATGAATTGAAAAGCCTGCAACCCAAATTCGAATGGATGGAGGGCTTGGATGCAGTGATTTGTGATCTTCAAGATGTGGGTGCCCGCTACTATACTTTTGTATACACCATCGCTTTTGTGATGAAGGCCTGTGCGGCAAAAGGAATTCCGTTGTATGTATTGGACCGACCTAATCCCCTAGGGGGCGAGACCGTTGAAGGGAATTTAATTGAAGCAGGTTTTGAATCTTTTGTGGGGGCCTTTCCGATTACCAATCGCCATGGAATGACCGTGGGAGAGTTGTGTCAGATGTTTAACCGTGAAGATCCCGTCCTTCGAGGGAATGACAAAGCGGCAGACTTGAGAATTGTTCGCCTAAAAGATTGGAAACGAAAACATTACCTCGATGATACGGATGCCGCTTGGGTTCTACCTTCCCCCAATATGCCTACGCTGGACACGGCCCTGGTTTATCCGGGAATGTGTTTAATCGAAGCCACAGAAATTTCAGAAGGACGAGGGACCACCAAACCCTTCGAAATTTTTGGTGCCCCTTTTATTGATCCACAAAAATTAAAAAACTATCTGGATCAAAAATTTAAATTGCCCGGAGTTTTTTTTCGTCCTCTGTATTTCAAACCCACTTTTCAAAAACACGCCCATGAAGTTTGTGGAGGCCTACAATTGCATGTGACCCATCGTAAAAAATTCAGGCCCTATTTGACGGGGCTGGCGATTGTGAAGGCATTGCAGGATCTTTATCCGAAAGATTTTCAATGGAGAGAAAAACCTTACGAATTTGTAAAAGATATTCCTGCCATCGATCTACTGACCGGCTCTGCCCAATTTCGACTGGCCTTGGAAAAAGGAAAAAGCTGGAAAGATATTTTAGGGTTTTATGAAAAGGGGAAGGAGAAGTTTTTGAAGCAGAGGAAGGAGTATTTGTTGTATTAGACTCCTCTCACCTTCTCAAAACATGCATTCATCTTCTCAATAAGATCCTGAGACAACTCATTCAGCGCCAGAGCCGGCTTTTGTTTTTTCATCCATTCGCAAATTTCTTCTGGTGTAAAAAAACGCCGGATGGGTTTTTCTAGCATCACACAATCAAAAGGGTCGATGCCTTGAGCAAAAACTTTTTGTTTTAAGCGAACATCGAGAGAAGTGTCGACATAGCGCCGCCAGGCATTTTGCAGGAAAACCTCTACATACACATGGATGCTTTCTTCCGGAAGTCTTTCTAAGAAATCAGGCTCTAAAAACCAGGAGAAACTTTTCTTGTGAATATAAAAGGCAGAAAAAACACAGGGAATACCTTGCGAACGCAGCAAAGCGGCCATGACATTACTTTTGTGAAAGCAATTCCCCCGCTTTTTTTGCAAGGTTTGCAGAACGCTATCCTGCCAGGGTTCAAAGGCATAAAGAATTTGATTGCGGATGTATTCGTAGGCAAGTCGAACTTTTTTTTCAGGTTTATCGATCGTTGAAAAAAGCCTTTTGGAAAGAGCCTTGATTTCATCCGAAGAAAAATTACATTGTTTGCTTTCAGACAAATGCTCAAGCGTGACTAAATCGCTGTAAACCTGAGATTCAAAAAATTGGAGAAGATCCCTAGGCAATTTTGGTCCTTAATTTCCAATTGTTCTTTCACCCTCTCCCTGCCCTCTCCCGTCGAGGGAGAGGGTGGGGAATAAAAATCGCGTATGATGAGTTACTAATTTTAGGCTTTGGTGGTGTTCACACTCGCTCGAGTCACCAACCGTTTCACCCAGGCAGCCACCTGAGGCAATTCTTGAGGAACAGCAACTTTCATTTTCTCTAATTTGAAAACCATGGGAGCAAAGGCAATATCGGCCAAGGAATACGCACCAACAAGGAAATCCTGATTCTTTAAGGCACGAGCGGCATGTACAAAAAATTGCTGAATTATCGCACGAAATTCTTCCAAGCTTTCCTCTTCGAGACTCTCACCTTTGTCGCGTGCCCATTCTGCCCTGAGTATCTGGATGCCGGGAGTGAAAACCATGGCGTCGATTTGAGCAGACCACAATCGTACCAAGGCACGAGACTGGGCGTCTTCGGGCATTAGAGCGGGATAAGGATACTCTTCTTCCAGGTATTGATTGATCACAAGGGATTCTGCCAAGATCAAACCTTCATCCACCAACACGGGAACTTTCCCGAGAGGATTTAATCGCAAAAATTGCTCTGTTTTATTTTCCTTTTTAAACAAATCGATCCCAACACTTTGGCAATCGAGTTGCTTCTCTGCCAAGGCAATACGAACGCGATGGCAGTACGGGGACATTGGCATTTCATACAGTTTCATTTTATTTTTGCTCCATTTGTTTCAAGTGCCTTAAAGCGGCCTGTTTTTGGCTATCTTCTTTGGCAGCAGGAAGAATTTCATCTTCTTCAGCCTTTTTATTTTCTGTTTTTGGAAGTGCTACGATCTCATCCGGAAGCACTCCCTTCCCATCAATCTTGCGACCCTTGGGCGTATAGTAGCGGGCAATAGTCAGTTTAAGTCCAGCCCCATTACCAAGTTCCATCACGGTTTGTACAGAACCTTTTCCAAAACTTTTGGTTCCCATCACAAAGGCCCTTCCGTAATCTTGCATGGCTCCTGCAAAAATTTCAGAGGCCGAGGCAGAACCTGCATTCACCAAAACAACCATTGGCAAATCGGCATAGGGAGCCTTCCCTGTGGCCTTGCGATCTTCGGGTTTTCCTACACGCCCTTTTACGGAAACAAGGACCCCTTCTTTTACAAACAAATCACTGACACTCACTGCCTCATCCAGCAAGCCCCCCGGGTTATTGCGCAAATCGATAATGAGACCTTGCAGGCCGCCCGATTTCTTTTGATTCACCTCGATGGCTTTCTGCAAATCTTGCGCAGTTCTCTCCTGAAAGGTATTAATTTTGGCGTAGAGATATTTTTGTTCCAACAATTCAGCCTTCACGCTCTTCACATTGATAATTTCCCGAGTCAGAGTGAAATCCCTGGTGCTCTTCCAACCCTCACGAAATAAGGTGAGCACCACTTTGGTTTTGTTGGAACCACGCATATTTTTCACGGCATCCACCAGATTCATGTCGTGAGTCAGTTTGCCATCAATGCGAATGATTTTATCGCCAGGCTGTATCCCTGCCCTATCTGCGGGGCTCCCTTCCATGGGAGACACAATCGTCAAAACATCCTCTTTGATACTGACTTCCAAACCCACACCACCAAACTTCCCCGCAGTATCGGCTCGAAGCTCTTTATAAAAATCGGGGCTCAAATAAAAAGTATGAGGATCTAAAGTAGCCAACATCCCCTTGATGGCACCTAAAATGAGTTTGGACTCGTCCACTTCATCGACATAGTTTTCTTCAACATAATGCAAAATTTTAGAAAACTGTTCGAGAGACTGGTAGATCTTATCGCTAAAGGCGTAGACCGAGGCTGCAAAGGCCAGGGAGAGGAACAGAAAGGAAAACAGTAATATTTTTTTTAAGGACTTCAAGTTTGTCCTCTCACTTTCTTCACCCGTTCCACAATATCCTCAGGCATCAATTTATAATGCTTCAGTAAAACTTCTGCAGGCGCCGATTGGCCCCATTCGTCATTCACTCCATGACGATGGACTGCAATCCCCGGAAACTCTCCCAAAAGTTCGCAAATGGCAGAACCCAGGCCCCCGATAATAGAATGTTCCTCCAGGGTTAAAACAGTTCCAATTTTTTTCGCCAAAGGGATGATCGTGTCTGCATCCAAAGGCTTAATCGAGGCACAATTCACCACCGTTGCAGCAATACCTTGGGTTTCCAAGGTTCTTGCCGCTTCCAAGGTAGGGGCAACCATAATTCCACAAGCAATCAGAAGGATGTCTTTCCCTTCGCGAATCACATTCGCCTTGCCGATTTTGAATTGATAGGACGAATCAAAGAGCTGTGGAACCTTGGAACGACCCAAACGGATGTATACAGGGCCCTCGTGCGCTGCAGCGGCCTTCACCATTTGCTCGGTCTCCGTCGCATCGGCAGGCACCAGTACCGTCATGCCGGGCATTACCCGCGTGAGGGCCAGGTCTTCTATAATTTGATGCGAGGCCCCATCTTCACCCACCGTAAGCCCTGCATGTGAGGCGCAAATTTTCACATTCAGATGAGGATAAGCCACCGAGTTCCGCACAATCTCCCAAGCGCGTCCGACTGCAAACATCGCAAAACTGGAGGCAAAAGGAATTTTGCCCGCCAGGGCAAAACCAGCCGCGGTGCCGATTAGATCTTGTTCAGCCACCCCCATATTAAAAAAACGCTCAGGAAATTTTTTTGCAAAAATACCCGTTTTGGTTGACCCCGAAAGATCGGCATCCAACACCACCACACGAGAGTCTCCTTCTCCCAGTTTGGCAAGGGCTTTTCCGTAGGCATCTCGGGTAGCAATATAATCAGTCATTTTCCTTCTCCCCTCCTCTTAAGCTAAGAGGAGGTTGGGAGGAGTTATGTCTAATTGCATCCAAATTGACATAACGCCCCCGAAATTCTTCTCAGAATTTCCCTCTTAGCTTAAGAGGGGGTAATTCGGTTTAGTTCTTCTAGGGCCAACTCCAACTCCGCATCACTCGGTGTCACCCCATGATAAGCGGGCTTATTTTCGAAAATCGAAACCCCTTTTCCTATCAGTGTCTTAGCAATAATCATTGTAGGTTTGCCCTTCACTTTTTCGGCTTCATCCAGGGCAGAAACCACTTCTTCCATATTATTTCCATCGATCGTGAAGACCTGCCACCCAAAGGCCCTAAACTTCTCATCTAGCGGAGAAACATCCTTGATATCTTTGTTGAAACCATCAATCTGCACATTGTTGAAATCGAGCAAACAGCAACGATTGTCCAGCTTGCGAAAGCCGGCCGACATGGCCCCTTCCCACAACATTCCTTCCTGGGCCTCCCCGTCGGAGTGCATGCTGTAGATACGGGTACTGCGCTTATCCAAACGGGCCGCCAAGGCCAGGCCGTTCGCTATCGATAGCCCCTGACCCAAAGAACCCGTGGACATTTCGATTCCCCATTCGGGTTTACGTTTGGGATGACCTTGCAAAGGAGAACCGAGCTGCCTCAAGTTCTGGAATTCAGATTTTGGAAAATACCCCGCATGAGCGAGACAGGCATACAGGGCAGGTGCCGTGTGACCATTGGCGAGAATAAAGCGATCACGATCTTCCCAAAGCGGATTTTTTGGATCATGGTGCATTTTGTAAAAATAGAGCGCCACCATCATTTCCATCATCCCCAAAGGCCCACCCGTATGACCGGATTTTGCCTTATGCAACATCTGCAAGACATCCATGCGTAGCTGACGACTAATTTCTTGGAGTTCTTTAATTTTTTCGGATGAAGGCATTCAATTGTCCAAACTGGATAATAGGGTGGGTTGCAGCCATAACAAATTGCTACCCCTTGTCAAAAAAAAAATTGGTTAATTAAACCTCTTATGCCGTCACCCCTTCAAACAAGGCACTCGAGAGATAACGTTCACCGGAATCGGGCAGAATGACGACGATATTTTTACCGGGGTTTTCATTGGCCAATCGAAGTGCCCCAATCATCGCTGCACCACAGGAGATGCCGGAAATAATCCCTTCTTCTTCTGCCAGGCGTTTTGCCATCGCCATGGCATCAAGGCTATTGACGCGCTCCACACGATCAACCATGCTCAAATCCAGATTTTTCGGCACAAAGCCGGCACCGATGCCCTGAATTTTGTGCGGACCGGGTTTTACTTCCTGGCCTTGAAGAGTTTGTGTGATCACCGGGCTTTCTTCGGGCTCAATGGCTACCGAAAGAATTTTCTTATTCTGTTTATTTTTAATATGGCGACTGACACCTGTAATTGTTCCACCGGTACCTACCCCTGAAATGAGGATATCAATTTTACCCTCGGTATCTTCCCAAATCTCAGGCCCCGTGGTTTCTTCGTGAATTTGCGGGTTGGCGGGATTTTCGAATTGCTGCATCAGCAGATATTTTTCTTTATCACTTTCATAAATCTCTTTGGCCTTTGCAATCGCACCGGGCATGCCTTTGGCGCCTTCGGTGAGAATCAGTTCAGCTCCAAAGATTTTAAGAAGCTTGCGTCGCTCATGACTCATGGTCTCAGGCATCGTCAGCGTAATCGGATAGCCGCGGGAAGCCGCGACAAAAGCGAGGGCAATTCCGGTATTACCACTGGTGGGTTCGATGATGCGTTTCCCTTTGGTGAGCAGGCCTTTTTTCTCGGCATCCCAAATCATGGCCGCGCCAATACGGCATTTAACCGAATAAGCCGGATTGCGCCCTTCAATTTTAGCGAGGATCGTGGCCTGGGTATTGTTGATGCGATTGATTTTCACCAAGGGCGTGCAACCGATGGAGAGGGAATTGTCGTTATAGATTTTCATGATTTTGCCTCCAATAGTTTTAAGAGTTCATCCTGAGATTGAATCAGGGCCTTATAAATCACCAGGTAATAATCTTGCATACCGTTTCCGAGTTGGGCTTTTTCAAGCGCCTGAATATATTCCAATCGACTTTCGGGTTTAATCGAAGCGGGAGGATATCCAGCTTGCATCAGCAATAAATTCATTAAGAGACGTGCTGTCCGGCCATTGCCATCTACAAAAGGATGAATGCTGACTAATTTAAAATGCGCCTCCGCTGCAATCGTTGCTGCCTGTTGAGAGAGATCGCCCTGAAGCCATGTCACAAAATCTTGCATTAAAGAAGGAACTTTTAGGGGATTGGGCATCACTACCCGAGAGCCGGAAATACGCACGGGAACCTGACGATAAATTCCTGCATTGGAATCGCCTATTCCTTTTAAGACATGGGCATGAATTTTCAATAGGGTTTCTTCAGTTAAATCTTTTCTATTCCGATTTTGCAAAGTGCAAATATAATCGAAAGCACTCGCATGATTCACTGCTTCCAGGTGTTCAGTAATTGTTTTACCTGCCACCGTAATTCCCTTTTCTACGACAAGGGCGGTCTCTTGCAGACTTAAGGTGTTTCCTTCAATGGCATTCGAACTATAGGTGAGTTCAATACGAGCGTAGTCCAGAATATTTTTTTGAAGCGATGGAGTGAAGGGCTGAAAAGTAGCTAGCTGACGCTGTTTCTCGTCAATTTGTTTGAGTAGTGAATGCATTTCAAATTTCCCAATTCGGAATACACTCTTTCGTTTTTCCACTAAAGCTCTGAATGAGATGGGGCTTGGCCATTCTGATTTTGGATTTTTTGGGAATGGAACTCATGATCCAGCAAAAACTTCCGATGATAGAGCCTTTGCCAATCACCGTCTCTCCGCCCAGGATGCTGGCATTGGCATAGACGGTCACATCGTCTTCAAGGGTGGGATGCCTTTTATGAATACCCGGCGGATTGAGTGCCATGGCACCCAGGGTGACTCCCTGAAAAAGAGTGACTCCATTTCCAATCACCGAGGTCTGTCCAATCACTGTCCCTGTGGCATGATCGATGAAAAATTTCTCGCCAATTTTGGCCTCGGGGTGAATATCGCATCCGGTGAGGCTGTGGGCATATTCACTCATCATGCGAGGAATCAACGGAACCTTGCGGAGGGAGAGTTCGTGCGCGAGGCGATAGGTGAGAATCGCCAAAAAACCCGGATAACACAAAATGATTTCATCCATGCTGTTTGCCGCGGGGTCTCTTTCATGGGCCGCCTGGGCATCGTCCAAAAGTTTTTTCTTTACGGAGGGGAGGGTATTAAAAAAATCTTCAACCAGAGTTTTCACTTCCATCTCGGATTTCTTTTGAGCCTGAAAAGCCAGGCTCACTTGTTTTTCCAATTCCTGCCGGCATTCTCTTAAAACCAAGTAGGCTTTCTCTTTGGCGGCATCCTTCAAAAAATATTTACTCGAAAAACGATGATCCGGAAAAAGTATAAACCAAAGTGATTCAAGACAGAAAAAAACCCGATCGGCCTTGGGGAGTAAGGCCGGTGTGAATTCTGAACTGAGCTGATTAAGGCTGCTGATGAGATCCATAATCTTTTTAACTAATGCCACAACCCTCACAAAAGTAAAGTTTTGTTAATTGTTTTGTAATTTCAAAAAATAAATCCAGCTCCTCCTCCGTGAAAAACCGCGGGCGACTGGAGTTGGAGTCGTTTTTGATCTCCCTGCTTATTTTTTCTCATGACAAAATTACTTCCCATAAATTTGATCAAAGCTGCCGCCATCGGCAAAATGGATTTTCTGGGCCTTTTGCCAACCTCCAAAAGTATCCTCAATCGTTACCAAATTGAGTTTGGGATATTGAGCTGTATATTGAGCCGCCACGGCGGCCAGGCGAGGTCGGTAGTAATGTTTTGCCGCGATCTCCTGGCCTTCGTTGGTATAGAGATATTCCAGATAGGCCTTGGCTAAATCGAGTGTGCCATGCTTGCTGGCATTCTTCTCGACGACAGCCACGGGAGGTTCAGCCAGGATACTGATGCTCGGATAGACGATTTCAAATCGATCTTTTCCCAATTCCTTTACCGCCAGCAGCGCTTCATTTTCCCAGGCCAGAAGCACATCGCCGATGCCGCGCTCCACAAAAGTAGTGGTGGCACCGCGTGCACCGGAGTCTAACACGGGCACATTTTTGTAAAGTGCCGAAGCAAATTCCTTGGCCTTGGTTTCATCTCCACCCGGTTGCTTCAAGGCATAAGCCCAAGCGGCCAAATAGTTCCAGCGCGCGCCCCCTGAAGTTTTGGGATTCGGGGTGACGACAGCAATGCCAGGTTTTACGAGGTCATTCCAATCTTTAATTTGTTTGGGGTTTCCTTTGCGCACTAAAAAAACGATGGTGGAAGTATAAGGCGAACTATTATTAGGTAATTTTTTTTGCCAATCGGCGGGAAGTAGTTTTGCTTTTTCGGCGATGGCATCAATGTCGTAAGCCAGAGCTAAGGTCACGACATCGGCTTCCAGACCATCGATGACAGATCTTGCCTGTTTCCCGGAGCCTCCGTGAGATTGGCTGAATTTAATGTCTTGCTTGGTTTTGTCTTTCCAATATTTCCCGAAGGCTTGGTTGTAGTCTTGATAGAGTTCTCGGGTGGGATCATAGGAGACGTTCAGGAAGTTGGTTTGCGCTTGGAGTTTTGTTGAGCTGAATCCTAGCAAGGCTAAGAGGCTGAGGGTGATGAGTTTTAGTTTTTTGTTTTTCATAAGAGTTTCCTTTGGTTGAATCCAATTGTATACTGGGAATTAATAAGCCACCTGCAATCTTGTAAATAAAGCATGCTCCGGCGCTCTATCCGCACCACCACTTGCTCCACCTGTAAAATTTGTATGATCATAGCTTACCGTAAATTTATAATTGTTGGTCAAATACCAATTGGCCACTACACCCCAGGCTTTTGCATGGGAAGCAGATTTGGCAGGGTCGGCAAAGACGGGAAATGCTGCATCATCAATCTTCAGATCATTATAACGGGCACCCAATTCCACAGCACCCCAGTTTCCTTTTTTGAAATTGATGGGGTTTTTGACTTTGATTCCGGAAAAAGAACTTTCCTCACCCGTGAGGATATAAGAAGCAGCCACTTGCCAGGCCTTGTTTGCGATGTCCGTTTTTGCGCCCGCCAGATTTACCTTTTGAGAAGAAAGGACATATTCGCCAAACAATCCAAAGGGGCCCACATAATAGTAGCCTTGGGGTGAAATTCTCAAACGGTCGCCATCTGCAAACACAGTATTGGGAGCGGTGCCATCCGACCTAAAAGAAAAGAAAGTATTTTGGCCACTGCTTTTTTGCGAAGCAAGGTTTGTCGTAGTGGCAGATCCAAACTGGCTCCCCCAGCTTCCAGCCACGCCCACTCCAAGTTTTTCTAGCGCTTTGAGTTTTGTGTTTTTGAAGGGTTGAGCGAAGAGGCGAGCGACCACATCTTTTCCGTCGCTGACATCGGTGTCGTTGGAACCCCCATCGATTGTTCCATTAAACACCCCGGCAGAATACGAAAATACGCCGTCCGCAATAGTCCCAAATACCAGGGCTCCCAGATCCCGATTGGGAACGAGATTGGTAGGAAGCCCAAGTTCTACAGAAAGTAAATTGGCAGAAGATTGCCATCTTTCTAAACCCAGAGGCGCTGTAAATTTACCCACACGAAAACTTAAGGCCTTGAAGGGTTTGATGTCTGCATAGGCATCTTGTATGCTTGCGGTTCCCCCGCCAAAATCGGGCGTAAACTTGAAACCAAAATATTTTCCAATATCGCCTTCCACAATAGGACGAAGGCGTCGGCCAATAAACTGATTTACAAGCTTGTCTCCTTCATCGTTAAGAAAAAAACGCCCATCGGCCTGAAGTAATCCTCTCAAACGAATGGCGGTTCCTCCCTCACTACTTTTAAGATAAAAGCCTTCTTTGCTATTGAAGCCGGCATTGAGGCTCTCCTTGGGTTTGTCTTTTTGTTCTGCTTTTTCTTGCTCGATTTCCCATTTGCGCTGGAGAATTTTTTGATTTTGTTCCAGTTCGTTGATGCGTTCTTGAAGGGAACTCGTATTTTCTGTCACCGTTTTTTTGCTTTTTGCAAAGCCTGTTTGGGGAAGGGTAATTAAACTTGTGCCCAGGATGAGGTCCGCTAAAAGCCATTTGATTTTTTTCATATATTTGTTCTTTCTTATTTTAGATTTCGTTTATGTAGATGTTTAAACAAGAGGGTGGAGAATAAAAAAAAGCTCCACCGTGACCGGGGAGCCGATTTCTTAGAGGGGAGCTTCTTTATCATTGAGACTGGATTTTAATTGAGACTTTTACAAAAAATCTGAGCTTCTCTAAGCAACCGGCTAGATACAGATGCACATACACATGCACATGCAGCAACGGCAACAACAGGTGTTGTACGGCTTAGAGAGGAGAGTTTGTGTAAAATGACCCGACATGCTTTTACAGGGGTAAAGGAAAAGTTAGATTTTTGTCAAGTGAGAAAAAATAAGAAGTGATTTTGTCATTGCGAGGAGCAAAGCGACGTGGCAGCCTTTGATCTTTCACCCTCTCCCTAACCCTCTCCCCTCAAGGGAGAGGGGACTTGGGGTGTGGAACTAAAGTGACACGGTTATATGAAACGCATCCAAACCCGATCCATCTTACCTGGTTTTCGTCTCAGCCTGGGGCTCACGGTTTTATACCTAAGCCTCATTGTGCTGATTCCGCTTTCTTCGCTTTTCATCAAAACCGCCCATCTCGGTGGGTCTGATTTCATTCAAACCGTCACCAGCGCCCGAGTGGTCGCTTCTTATAAACTCACCTTTGGCGCCTCCTTTATTGCCGCCAGTATCAATGCCGTCCTGGGTTTGCTGGTCGCCTGGGTTTTGGTGCGTTATCCCTTTCCCGGAAAGCGTGTGTTTGATGCCTTGGTGGATTTGCCTTTTGCCCTGCCTACCGCTGTGGCAGGAATTGCCCTCACCAACTTGTATTCTTCTCATGGATGGATAGGGCATTTTCTCGAAAAATGGGGAATCAAAGTGGCCTATACTCCCTTGGGAATTATGGTGGCTCTCACTTTTATTGGACTCCCTTTTGTCGTTCGAACCCTGCAACCCGTGATTCAAGATTTGGATCCCGAAATGGAAGAAGCTGCCTCCAGCCTGGGGGCCAGTCGACTCAAGACCTTCACCGCTGTAATCTTCCCCCATCTTCTTCCCGCCCTGCTCACCGGCTTTGCCCTGGCCTTTGCAAGAGCATTGGGAGAATACGGGTCGGTGGTCTTCATCTCGGGAAACATGCCCTTAAAAACAGAAATTACCCCTTTGCTCATCATGACCAAACTCGAACAATTCGATTATGCAGGAGCCACAGCCATTGCCTTAGTGATGCTGGTCGCTTCTTTTGCCTTGTTGCTTGGCATTAACCTGCTGCAATCCTGGCAGGCACGGAGATCGGCATGAGTGAAAATCCGCATTATTGGGAAGTGGTTCGCGCCTCTAAAATTCGCTCCATTGCCGAAAAAGAACCGCTCTGGTTCAGGCTGCTGTTAATTTTGCTGGCCCTCTCTTTTCTGCTTCTTTTTCTTATTGTCCCCTTGGTAAGTGTTTTTTATGAGGCCTTGCAAAAGGGACTTGAGGCTTATTGGGCGGCCTTGATTCAGCCCGATGCCCTTTCGGCCATCAAGCTCACACTCCTCACGGCTGGACTTGCCGTGTCGGTAAACACTATCTTTGGAATCATCGCTGCCTGGTGTCTGGCAAAATTCGAATTTCGTGGAAAGAACATCCTGCTCACCTTGATTGATCTGCCTTTTGCCATATCCCCTGTGATTGCCGGCATGATCTTCGTGCTTTTGTTTGGTTTGCAGGGTTGGTTTGGAGCCTGGCTGAGCGAGCATAATATCAAAATCATGTTTGCACTTCCCGGCATTGTACTCGCCACCCTTTTCATCACCTTCCCTTTTGTTGCGCGTGAGCTCATCCCGCTGATGCAGGCCCAAGGCAAGGAAGAGGAAGAGGCCGCCCGAGTATTGGGAGCTTCCGGTCTTCAGACTTTTTTCAGAATCACCTTGCCCAATATCAAATGGGGCTTACTTTACGGAGTCATCCTCTGCAACGCGCGGGCGATGGGAGAATTCGGCGCCGTCTCCGTGGTCTCCGGCCATATCCGTGGGCAGACCAACACCATTCCCTTGCATGTTGAAATTCTCTACAACGAATACGAATTCGCCGCCGCTTTTGCCGTTGCGTCTGTTTTGGCCTTGCTGGCGATGGTGACATTAATTTTAAAAACACTTTTGGAAAAGGAAGTGAAGGTTTCTGTAAAAAAATAATTCCCTCTCCCCTGGAGGGAGAGGGTCAGGGAGAGGGGGAATACCTGGAAATCAATTTGAATCCATTATCACCCTCTCTCCAACTCTCTCCCCTCAAGGGAGAGAGAGCTTTAAGGATTTCACATGAGTATTGATATAGTCCATCTCTACAAACACTTCGGCAACTTCACCGCACTTCACGACATCAATTTAAAAGTGAATCCGGGGGAACTCGTTGCCTTAATTGGTCCCTCGGGATCCGGAAAAACCACCTTACTGAGACTCATCGCCGGCCTCGAGGTTCCCAGTAGCGGCATGGTAATGATTGATGACGAAGACAGCACTTACCGCGATGCCCGGCAAAGACGCGTGGGCTTTGTGTTTCAGCATTATGCCCTCTTCAAACACATGAGCGTCTTCAACAACATTGCCTTTGGTCTGCAAGTGCGCCCCAGAAAAAATCGCCCTTCTAAAAGTGAAATCCAAGAACGCGTCATGAATCTTTTAAAAATGGTGCAACTCGAAGGCCTGGCCCATCGTTATCCCGCGCAACTTTCCGGCGGACAACGCCAGCGTATCGCCTTGGCCCGTGCCTTGGCGGTAGAGCCTTCTGTTTTATTATTGGATGAACCCTTCGGTGCCCTCGACGCGAAAGTTCGAAAAGATCTGAGGCGCTGGCTGCGTCGCCTGCACGATGAAGTCAAAATTACCAGCATTTTTGTGACCCACGATCAGGAAGAGGCCCTCGAAGTGGCCGATCGTGTCGTCATCATGCACCAAAGCAAGATTGAACAGGTGGGTTCTCCGGAGGAAGTCTATGACCACCCGGCAACGCCTTTTGTATATGACTTTCTGGGCGACGTGAATTTATTTCATGGCCGAATTCAGGAAGGCAAAGCGGTTTTGGAAGGCATGACCCTGGAGATTCCCAACAACGCCATCCAGGAAGCCAAAAACGCCGTCGCTTACGTGCGCCCTCACGAAATGGAAATCACTCGCGAAAAAACCGACGAAAACGCCCTGAGTGCCACCGTGGAAAGCATCATCGCCGTCGGCCCTCGCGTGCGCATCGAACTCAAACGCCACGACACCGGTGCCTTTATTGAAGTGGAAATGAACAAGAATGAATTTTCAAAAGATCTGTTTCAAAAAGGGGAAAAAGTGTTTGTGAAGCCGCGCTCAGTGAAGGTTTTTTTGGAGGGAATGGGCTAACTGAGGATAAGCCGATAATGAGTACTGCGTCCTCCCGCATTATTTTTTTTCAAAATTTTACGTTCCACCAAATCATTCAGATCTCTCAAGGCCGTGTCTTGAGAACACTTGGCTAGCTTGGCCCATTTGGAGGAAGTGAGATTTCCTTGAAAGCCATCTAAGAGACGATTGAGGATTGCTCGCTGCCGTTCATTGAATAATTCTTCAGCATGTATTTTCCAAAATTTTGATTTACCCAAAACATCTTCAAGCGTCTCTTCAGATTTTAAAATCGCTCGTTTTAAACAGTTCAAAAACCATTCCATCCAAGGTGAGATATCGAGGGATCCCTTCTGGCATTTTTCCAGAATATCGTAGTAATCTTCGCGTTCGCTTTCGATCTGGGAAGATAGGCTGTAGAAGCGTTGTGGGCTTCCCTCCGATTTTGCAAGCAGTAGATCGGCAAGGGCTCTAGCAATTCGTCCATTGCCATCTTCAAAAGGATGAAGTGTAACAAACCAAAAATGAGCAAGTGCCGATTTGAGGAGGAGATCTGTTTCGTTTTCAGCATTGAACCATTGGAGGAAATCTTTCATTTCTTTCGCGAGGCGATTATAAGAGGGTGCTTCATAGTGCACTTTCTCGTGTCCGTAGGGGCCAGAAACCACTTGCATGGGACCACTGGATTTTCCCCTCCAGGCTCCCATACTAATTTCTCGCAACCCGCTTCTTCCGCTGGGAAAGAGCGCTGCATGCCAGGCACACAATCTTTTTTTTGTCAGGGGACTTTCAAAGTGACGGGTAGCATCGAGTAAAACTTCAACAATGCCTTCGACAGAACGATCGACTGGTCTGGGGGCCACAATCTTAATACCCAAGCGCCTGGCAATCGAAGAACGCACTTGCTCAGTATTCAAACTTTCACCTTCAATTTGACTGGTTTTAACTACCTCTTGCGTGAGGGCCTTGAGTGTCGCCTCTTCACGTAGCGAAAACCCTAGAGCTTCCATCCTTCCAAGTAAACGCCCCTGCCAATGTCGCACATCCGCAAGAAGAGCGCCTAACCTTTGACTATCCCAACTGAAGTGGGGCCACTGCTTTCTCTCATGAATATACATGAAAAAAGGATAAGGGATATTCACCGCGAAAACAAGATTAATCTCCGCATATTTTGCGGTGAATAATTATGAACCTGGCACTTTCATTTGAGAAAGCAGGGACAACTTCAATTCGTTTTCCGCAATCATTTTCTTAAAAGCATCTGAAATTTGCGAATGCCGTTGAACTTTCAGCCAAAAATCGCAGGCTGCTTTTAAAGCAGAATTCCACACCGAAAGCTCGGAGAGTTTGGGAGGAGCAGGCTCGAAAACTCTGGAAACCAATTGATGCTGTTGGGGAGCATACAGCATAGGCAGCATGTCGTAGACGGGAGTAACTTCACATTTTTTTAGAATAGATTATTTTATTTACCCTGTGGCTTACCATGGGCACCTTATACAATGGGGTTTCCAAAGGGGAGCAACGTAGTGCTCGCCCTTTGGTCGAGCGCGGGGTTCATACCCCGTGCGAAGATATATAGATAAACACTAGATCATCCCCCGTTGCGGTAACTCGACATAAAAACAAGCCCCTTCTCCAAAGTGGCTTTCTACCCACACCCGGCCGCCATGATGTTGCACGAGGTGTTTGACAATCGGTAGACCCAAGCCTGTGCCCCCCTGCTCTCTGGAGCGGGAAGGGTCGACTCGGTAGAACCTTTCGAAGAGACGGGATAAATGCTCTGGCGCTATGCCCGGGCCGGTATCTTTCACTTGAAACACGACCTTTTCACCTTGCGTTTCCAAACTCAAGCTGATGCGCGCAGCCGTTGGACTGTACTTGATCGCATTCTCAAGGAGGTTGGAAAGAATCTGCCGCAGCGCGGGTAAATCGGCCCAGACCTGCTGCTGTTGAAAAGGAGAAATTTCAAAGCGGATATTTTTTTGTTCACAAGCTTGTGCAAAGGTAGCTCTCAATTCTTCGAACAAAGCCGCAACCTCAATTTTTTCTATCTTGAGCTGATATTGCGCCGATTCCATTTTGGAAAGGTCGAGCAAATCGTTGATAATCGCATGGAGTCGGTTGGCATGAGTTTCGATGATTTTTAAAAATTTGAGTGCATGGGTTTCATCCCGGTAAGCCCCAGCCAGCAAGGTTTCGGTGTATCCCTTAATGGCCGCCAGAGGAGTTTTGAGTTCGTGGGAGGCATTCGCCACAAATTCGCGACGCACCTGTTCGAGTTTTCTCAGATGAGTCACATCATGAAACACAATCACGGCCCCTTGAGTATTTTTCACGCGCCCCGAATGCACCTGAAGATAACTGGGGACGGGCCCCTCCAAAACAATCTCTTGCTCACAAAATTCACAATCGCTAAAAATTTTCTCCAACATTTTTTCCAGGGCGATATTTCTAAACACTTCCAGGGGAGTTTTTCCCAGAGGGCTTTCCTGAAGATTAAAAATTTTTAAAAGACTTGTATTCACCAATCTGATTCTTCGATTTTCGTCGATCAGCATCACCCCTTCCTGCATGCCTTCCAGCACGGCTCTCAGCCTTAGGGTTTCTGACTCGAGCAACTTCAAATCCGTAATATTTTTTTTTATATTGAGGGTGTTGGCTTGTTCCAGAACCTGCAGTTTGCCTAAATAATCGGCTCGCAAGCGATAAACCAAAAAAAGGAGAATCAATAAAAATAGGAGGGAAATAAAATTCATGAGAAATTCAGGCTTCCTCCGCTAAGCGATATCCCACCCCGCGGACCGTTTCAATATATTCCCCGGCCTCCCCCAACTTTTCACGGAGGCGCTTCACGTGGGTGTCTATGGTTCGCGTGGTCACCGCCACCTCATAACCCCACACCTGGTCGAGTAGAATTTCTCGGGTAAGGATACGCGAATGACTCTTGAGAAAAAATTCCAGCAGTTTGAATTCTGTCGCAGTGAATTGCAGTTCTTTTTCCTTCACCCAGACACGATGTTGATCAGTATCCAAACGCAGCAGCCCATGCTGATAAAATTGAGCCCCTTTGTTTTTAGGCTCACTCATCCGCTTGAGAATTGCCTTAATGCGCAGAATCAGTTCCCGCGGGCTGAAGGGTTTCACCATGTAATCGTCCGCCCCCAATTCAAAACCTACAACACGATCAATTTCTCCCCCTTTGGCTGTAAGAATCAGCACAGGAATTTTTTGCGTTTTAGGATTCGCCTTCAAATTGCGGCAGAGATCGAGACCATTCATGCCCGGAAGCATTAAATCCAAAATAATAAAATCAATTTTTTCTTTTTTAATTTTTTCAAGGGCTGACCTTGCATCTATCGCCAAAAAGCAGAGGTAACCTTCTTGCTTTAAGTTAAAGGCAATGAGGCCGGCGATATCAGGTTCGTCTTCGACGACGAGGATTTGAATAGGCATGTATCTATACAGTCTTACTTAAAGCAACATTGACTAAGGCATCGGCACTCATCTTCTTCATTTTTTTTGCTTGTCTTTCCGCACCACCAATAAAATAACAGCACCACTGATAATGAGAATGAAATTCGTTGGCGATAACGGCGTCTGAGGATTCAACGAAGCCGCGCAGCCCCCCTGGCTGTCGAAGCCAGAAGGCAAGACAGGAGGTGGATTTGCTACGTTTTCAAGTGTGCAAGAGCTGCTGCATCCATCTCCACTCTGTGTGTTCCCATCATCACAAGCCTCTCCCGTTTCTATGACACGATTGCCACAGACAGGGTTTGCTGTAATGACTTTACAATCGGCAGAACAAGGATCTCCGGGGGTTCCATTGAGAGCGCCATCATCGCAACCCTCGCCTGTTTCTATTATATGATTGCCACATTGAATGGTTCCTTCGGTTTGACAAGTAGAAGAACACCCATCGCCAGAAACCGTGTTGCCATCGTCGCATTGTTCATGGGCGTCTATAATATGGTCTCCGCAGACTTCAATTTTGCAGCTGGAATCGCAACCATCTCCGCTGATGTTGTTGCCATCGTCGCATTGTTCTCCCTGATCAATCCTTCCATTTCCACATCTTTCTATTCTGCACTGTTGATCGCAACCATCTCCATTGATGTTGTTTCCATCATCGCATTCTTCTCCAAGATCTCTTTGAACAATGCCGTCTCCACATTTTAGGGAAGTGCAAGTGGAGGAACAGCTGTTTCCTTGAGTTCCATTGGCGACACCATGATCACATTGCTCTCCAAGGTCTGCCTGAACAATACCGTCTCCACATGTGAGGGAAGCGCAGGTAGAAGAACATCTGTCACCTGGAGTTCCATTTAAAGCTCCATGATCACATTGCTCACCAGGTTCTGGAATACCGTTGCCGCAAACAGCGGGTGAACTGACATTGACGATCTTGGCGGCTGTGCCCCTGAAGTTACTGCCACTGTTTCCACAGCGCGAGACCTCACATCTGAGTTTTAAGATGTACGTCCCTGCGGAAGAAAAATTAACCGTGGGAGCAAGGGTCGTGGTGCTCGAATAAGTGGGGGCTGCTGCACCCGGCGGCGTGGAACTTGTTAACCAGTTGATGTTGTATGAAACAGTTTCAGTAGGGTCGATGCTGCAAGAAGCACCGGTAATAGGCAAATTCACTCCAACATTCACCGAGGCTGGCGGGCCTGCATCGGCATGCACAAGTTCTATTTTGTTCATGAAGATGTAGGCAGATCTGACAGAAGAACCATTGGTAGCTAAGGCAACAATATCATCACCTCCCAGCCCGTCGAAGTCCGCAGCGTCTATCCCTCTTACCGTTGCGGCTGCAGCTGAACCCGAAATGAAAGAGAGCTTGCTGGGGGTGCTGGAAGCAATATCCCCCGACCCATTCACTTCGGACAAAATCAATCCTACCGCACCTTTGACGCCATCGTCATAACTGTAGGCAATATCTTCGTAGTTGTCGTTGTTGAAACATCCCGTGGTCAAAGCATAGGGAACCGCACTAGGGTTGCCATTTAAATTCCCATCGATATGGATTCCCGGGCTAACAAAGGAGCCATTTCCCTTTCCTTGAAAAACATGAACTCCTCTATGGGTAGGGTCGACAAAACCGGATTCTGTGATTGCAATATCCTGATGGTGGTCTCCGTTAAAATCCCCAGTGACTATCGACATCAATTTCAAGTCGTCTGCTGTAGTATGGCTACTGCCAGCGCCCATAATTTGAACCGTGCTGCAATTAAACCCAATGCTGCCTGTAGAACAGGCTCCAGTGCTGAGGCAGATGACCAATTGACTCCCAAGCCCACCATCGGATACGGCATCATTGACTGCCAATGCTACGTCATTTTGACCGTCTTCATTAAAATCGCCCAGGGCAATGGAAACAGTTGCGTGTTGAGATGCAACAATCCCGGTGCTGATATTGGTATCATAGGCCCCATACCTCAGGGCATGAATTTGCAGCTTCTCGGCGTTTAGTCTGTAAACCAAGGGGTAGTAAAGATCTGTTGCCAGGCCTTGGCCCCCACAATTTGATAACACCATGCTGGGCCAGGCTTCTCCATTGGTGTAGTCTGCAGGGGCATTGGACATTAGCTCTATTAATGGAGAGGCGGGTTCGTCAGTAGTCAAATCGAAACCAGGTAAAAGTACCCCGATGTAAGAGGGATATTCAGCATAATTTCTATCGAACCAAACGTAATCTCCAGGGTCTGTATTTGCAAGACGACCGGTTACAACAGATCCATTTCTTCTCTCCTGTATATTCATGTCGATGGGGACAACCATGTAGTCTGTAGTATTATTAAAAACGCCGGGTGCAGTTCCACAGGCACTTTGAGAGGACCCTGCATTTAGCATCACACTGAATGTGGGCCACGAAGTGGCAATACGATCTGTAGCATTCAATAAAACACAATCGGTGTAGCCGTCGTTGTTCATGTCTGTTTTTGAAAATTTACTTTTGCAGCTGATGGAATTCGCATAACTGGTACAAGTGGTGTAGGGCGCGGTGGAAGCCGAACTGCATAAAACGGGCACAGACTCACAGGCTGTATCTGAGTTTTGAAATATTTGAGTGTATCCCGGATGAGGGAGAAACATGAAAGAAAAAACGCTTACTGCTACCACAACAAGTTTATTTTTTTTCATACAATCGCCTCTCAGGCTGTCTTCGCATTATTTGTAAATGCGGGGTTATGGATGACTACACAGGGGCTATAGAACTTAAGCTGCAGTAGTAAAGCAAGCCTTTTTCTGGGAACCATTTATTATTCAATTGTTACAGACTGAGAATAAATGCTGGGGGCCTCAGGTTGTGGGCAGGCCGTGCCATCTGCAGGGCTGCGTGGGGGCGGAACAGTAGAAGGCAGTGGCCCATTGTAAGGCACAAAGAGATAGCAAGCGCTATGCAAGGAGGCAGCTATTGGCATGGGATCTACAATTTGAATCTGCTGGTTCCTTACAGTATCACGGAGTATTTGCAGGTGATTGTCATCTAATGAAATAAGAGCGCTGTGTGCATCCATAGAGCAGTTTGGATAAGTTCTGGCGGCATTGGCTGCCCGGACTTCCTCACAAGATCCATCAAACCTGAATAATGCGATTCCCCTGGCACAAGGGCTAAACGATTCTGCACCCACAGTGAGGAGGATTCCATCGCTGACACGCTGAGCGGCGCTCGACATATACAAAACCCCTGGATTTTGTGGGCATGCAGCGGCACCTGCATCGCCACCCGCAACTTCTGAATGAGATACGTCTTGAGGGGGATTTGCTGGAGAAGCATCCTCAGAATCTTTGTTGCTGCCAACGGCTGTTGCACCGCAGCCTGCTATCCCCGCTACTAAAGCAGTCAAGACAAGTTTTTGAGGAGAGGAAGAAATAAATCGAGACAAGGAGGCTATTAAAGTTGGGCAAGCTCGGCCCAGAACAACAGCGGCTACCGCTGCCCCTGCAACACAGAGAATTGGAGCAAAACGTCTTGCGGTATTGCCCAAGCCTTCAGTTGAACCTTGCAAGGATTGAATAAATTGAAGCCCCTCATTGTGCAGGGTTTGGGTGACCTTAGAAACTCCGGAAATGAGCTCCACGTGGGGTAAAGGGGGAAAAAAGTTTGAAGCGACACTCGAGATTCTATCAGTCATACAACATCTCCTGTTAAAAATACTGATCAAAACCAGTACTATTATCGGTCTCCCCGCAAAAGTGTTGCTAACATTCTTTTAGCGTCTAACTATCTGCATGAAATAAAACAATAAAAATTTTTTATTTTATTTTTTAGCTGGGTTGGCAAGGCAAAGTATTTTGAGTACCTTTAAGCCATTTTGAGTACTTTTCACATTTCATTAAAGTTTCATTAAATTTTGCCGTTAGAGACCCTGAATTGGTTTTGTACAAACTGTTATTAATTAAAGGAGGGATTATGAAAAGTGCTTTTGCTAGAAGTTTTATGGTGTTATCTATAGTAGCTTTAAGTGCTGCTTGTGGTGGTGCCAGCTCGGATGGAAACGTGGGAAGTCAAGACACCCCAGTCAATAATCCCAATACACCCGCTGTAACAACTCAGGTAAGTTCGCTTTCCAAATTGCCCGATTTAAGCAGTATGCTCGATAGCACTTCTTCTGCCTCTATTTCGCGCTCGCTCATCCGATCCGCTGTCTCTGGTACCTCCAATACGCCCGCCATACAAGATATGTCTGGCTCCAACGCGGATGCCATCTTCTGGAATGGAATGCTTGCCGGTATTAATGCAACTCCTTCCACGGTGGTTTTGACCGATCAGCAAACCATCAATAACTTTTTTAGAGAAAGCGCTCAATGCTACATGGCCCAGGGTGTGGGATTTTCGATGCAGAATATTGAAAGCTCGGGAACCAGCCTTTGCTATATGAAGCGGGCGCCTGCTGTGATTCCTGCAGATGCGGTGACACCCGCGACTGCTGCGGATGCCGTCATGTCTCAAGAGGCAAATACCAAGGTGATCAAAATAAACGCAACCAATATGCCAGGGCGTAATCGGCCAGGGGGAAATTCCCAGACTATCTTCATCAAAATTTTTGGATCTTCCTCTACTGAAGGTTCTGCAGGTTTTGCGGCCGATTTGTGGTTTTGTTCAAGCGGTGCTGCGGGCCAGGCTGAAAATATTCGCTACAATTCTACAAGCAAAATTATGACCGATACCTCGGTGAATGGTGAAAAGGGAGGGATCTATCAAAATATCTTTTCAGCCTCGCTCTTGGCCCAAAGTGATGGGAGCTTTACTTTTGATCCCGATCAGGCGCGTTCTTCCGACATGTTTTCTTCCAATCAGGGAGATTTCAAGGCCAGCATTCATGTACTGGGAGATCAGTTGACCAACAAGAGTTACAACTCCAATACCTTTAATGGTGTCCCTCAAAGCAATAAAAATTATTCGAAGAGTCAAATTAGCACCTCCGTTAGCGCCTCCGGTAGAAAAAATGTGTTTTTCTACCAGGGTGGGGTTGCAAATACGTTTGGTTCGGGGGATAGCTCCAATACCTTTAGTACTGGAACCGAATGGCAAACCGATCACTATGTTCCTGTGACTTCTGGAACCTACTATGATGCCGTATCAGCCTTTAGTTTTGACACAGATGCTTTTTATTCGAGTCTGGCAGAAGACACCACCTTGACCGCATCGCTGAGTAATTATGATTGTTCTACTACCCCCGATATTGAACTCAATATGGATATGGGAACAACGGCCATGGCACCCGTTGTATCAGCCTGCGAACAGCATTGGCAGAACATGAATTTCTGTAATAGTGACGCCGTACAAAATGCGATGAATGCCGTATTTACTGCACAGAATCAGATGCAGCAACAGCATCAGCCGCATCCGTAGTGATTGTTGTTCTTTAAAGAAAAAAAGCCTCTCGATAAATCGGGGGGCTTTTTTGTTTACACAATAATCTCCACTCTCGCTATAATTACGGTATGCGCATCGAACCCAACCCTTATGGAACGCATCGCGTCATTTCTCCCCGGGGAGTACTGCCTCAAGCGGCCATTCAACTGAATGTGGCACTTCCCCTCTTTAGCAACGAAATTTTAATTGAAGTAAAAAAACTCAATATTGATTCGACCAGTTTTTGTCAGATTGTGAAAAGTGAAGTTACCGGAGAAAAAGTACGGGCAAAAATTTTAGAGATCGTGACCCAATGTGGAAAGATGCACAACCCAGTCACCAACTCGGGTGGCATGCTGATTGGACGAGTGAAGGAAATCGGAAAAAATTACCAGGGCCCTCTCCCTCTGAAAACAGGAGACGAAATTGCCACGCTGGTTTCTCTCACCCTTACTCCCCTTCATCTCGAAAAAATTGATCGTATCGATTTTAAAACGGGTCAGGTTGCTTGTTCGGGACATGCCATTCTTTTTGAAACCGGAATTGCGGCAAGCTTGCCTGCGGATATCCCTCAAAACATTGCCCTGGCGCTTTTGGATGTCTGCGGCGCACCGGCTTTGGTGCAGCGCTATGCCCGAGCAGGGGATAAAATTCTTTTTGTTGGATCCGGAAAGTCGGCCAGGCTTTCTGCGGCGGCCTTGAAAAATAAATGGGAAGGTCAGATTCAAATTCATGCGCTCGATATCTCTCAAGGGAGTTTGAAAGAAATGAAACAAATGAAACTGGCCGATGAGATTTTTAAAATAGATGCCACATCTGTAGGGGCGCTGCTCGCCGCGCCCGAACTCTGTAACAATTATGATCTGGTTGTCAACGTCGCCAATGTTCCCGGCACAGAAATGAGTTCCATCCTGGCCGTGAAAGAAAGAGGACGCATCCTCTTCTTCAGCATGGCCACTGCGTTTGGAAAAGTGGCGCTGGGTGCTGAAGGGATAGGCAAAGACGCCGAATTCATTATTGGAAACGGCTATGCGCAGGGGCATGCGGAGTTGGCACTGGACGTGTATCGAAATCATACGGGTTTGAGGAAATGGTTTGAGGAGAAATATAAAATATGAAACTTCCCTACATCAACAATACCAATCCTCTCTACTTCCAAAAATTTCCCCTCTGGAACAAGGTGTCCCGCGAACAATGGATGGACTACAAATGGCAGATGAAGAATACTATTACTACAGGTGCCCATCTTCAAAAAATAATTCCCCTCAGTGACGAGGCACGCGATCGCATCGATTCTACCCTCAGCAAATACAAGTTTGCCGTCACTCCCTATTGGGCCTCTCTCATCGATGAGAAAAATCCCGAATGTCCTTTTCTGTTGCAAGCGGTGCCCACGCCCAGTGAATTGAGCGTGGCGGAAGTGGATCTTGAAGATCCCCTGGGTGAAGATGTGGATTCTCCCGTGCCAGGCCTGACCCATCGTTATCCCGATCGTGTGCTGGTTTTGATTACCAGTATCTGTTCGCTTTACTGCCGTTTTTGTACGAGGCGACGCCTCATCCTCGACAAGGAAGGACATCTGAAGCGAGGACAAATAGAACGTATTCTGGAGTACATCGGTCAGCATAGGGAAATCCGCGATGTCATCCTTTCCGGTGGCGATGCAGTGGTGACGGGATCCATTTTGGAAAGCTGGCTCAAGGGGTTGCGGGCTATCCCTCATGTGGAAATTATTCGCATCGCCTCCAAAGTCCCTTGTGTCATGCCCATGCGCATCACCGATGAATTGGCGAGGATGATCAAAAAATATCAGCCTGTTTTTTTCATGACCCATTTTAATCATCCTTTTGAGATTACGCCCGAGTCTGCAGAGGCCTGCGCACGCCTGGTGGATCATGGTATCCCGGTAATGAATCAGACGGTCTTGTTGCGTAAAATCAATTCCGATCCGGTGATCATGAAAAAACTCATGCAAGAATTGTTGCGCATTCGAGTGAAACCCTATTACATCTATCAGTGCGATTTGTCCGAAGGGCTTTCGCATTTTAGAACGCCGCTCGGGAAAGGGATTGAAATTATCGAATATCTTCGGGGCCACACCTCAGGTTTGGCGGTTCCGGAATTTGTGGTCGACATGCCTGGAGGCGGCGGCAAAGTACCGGTGATGCCCAATTATTTGATTTCGCATTCGGACAATAAATCTATCTTGAGAAATTACGAAGGCCTGATAGGAAGTTATCCCGAACCCGAAGAGCACGATTGCCATTGCTCTACTTCGGAATCGGTAGCAAATAATACCTATGACGATTCTTCGGGGGTTTCTCATTTATTCGGTGATTCGCAGGCGATGCTGGAACCTCATGAGGTGACGGGAAGGACGAAATAGGAAAGGAGAAATTATGAATTTTGAAAAATTAAAAGAAGAGGCACTTAAATTGGATATTCATGAAAGGGAGATGTTAGTAACGGATTTAATCGATAGTATTCATCAGAACGAAGAGGTTTTTGAACTAGATGACGCTTGGAAAGAAGAAATTGAAAGAAGGACTGCAGATATTGAAAACAACAAAGCTTGCTGGCTGAGTGAAGAAGAGTTTTGGGGAAAGATTAATGAGAATATAAAATGCTTAAAAAAATCTTAATACATGACAAAGCTCAAAACGAGCTTTGGGAGGCCTATGAATATTACGAGTTACAAAAAGAAGAACTTGGAGATCGATTGCTTGGAGAATTGTATAACTCCATACGTACCATTGTTGAATTCCCCAATACAGGTAAAATAATGCCTGGGGGGCAACGTCAGTTTTTATTAAAGCGTTTTCCTTATGGGATTATTTATTCTGTAAAAGAAGAATCTATTCTCTATATACTAGCGATTATTCATCTTAAGAGAAAACCAAACTATTGGATTTCAAGACTACACTCATGAACAAACTCAATCTAGACCACGACAAAATAAACGAGGCACGAAACCTGGCTGAAAACATTACCGGTCCCGTGTTGCGCTACGTCGATTACCATTCCACGGTTTCCATCGAACGTACAGTGCTTCGCTTGTTTGGTGTACAGGGTTATGGAACTCATCTGCCTTTGGTGAATGAAATTGTGGATACTCTTGATAAACCAAAATTGGCTCGGGGGATTGCGTACTGGTTTTGCCTGGGTTTGTTTCATCATCCTAAATTGTCGGTTCAAGAACTGGCTCAGGCGGTGGCCGAAAAAAAAATCAGGCTGGGCGAATTAGCAGAAGCTCCACGCGACAAGGTGGAGCTCATCGCCAAAAACCTTGCCCATCAGGCCCTTAAAAAAATCAAGGACAGGGCAAACAAAAGGGCTCAACTCAAGAGTAAATTCAGGTCCAATATTCAGGGGCCTCTAAAATATATTATTATCGCCACCGGAAATATTCATGAAGATGTGGTGAACGCCAAGGCCTCGGCGGAGATGGGGGCCGACATCATTGCCGTGATACGCTCTACGGCGCAAAGTCTGCTGGATTTTGTTCCTGAAGGCGCCACCACCGAAGGCTTTGGGGGGACCTTCGCGACCCAGAAAAATTTTCAGATCATGCGCGAGGCGCTGAATGATTCTACCCACAAACTCAAACGCTATATCGGGCTTACCAATTATTCTTCCGGCCTGTGCATGCCAGAAATAGCCGCCATGGGCGCCTTGGAGGGCTTGGATTATCTGTTGAACGATTCGATGTACGGAATTTTATTTCGTGACATCAACATGAAGCGAACCTTCACCGACCAATATTTTTCACGCCAGATCTGTGCCGCAGCCGATATTACGATTATGACGGGCGAGGACAATTATCTGACCACCGCCGAGTCTTTTCATTATTGGTTTCAGGTGCTCAGTTCGCAGTTGCTCAATGAATCCTTCGCCAAAAGAGCCGGCATGCGCGAGCATCAGTTGGCCCTGGGACACGCCTTTGAGATGGATCCTGATTTTGAAGACAACATTGCCCACGAAATTGCGCAGGCCCAGTTGGTAAGAGAACTCTTTCCTCATTCCCCCATTAAATTCATGCCCCCCACCAAACATAAAACGGGCGATATCTTTTCTGCCAATTTGTATGATGGCCTCTTTAATCTGGCGGGCGCCATGACGGGTCAAAGTATTCAACTTTTAGGGATGATGACCGAGGCCATTCATAATCCTTATTTGATGGATCGATTCGTTGGTTTAAAAAATGCGAACTATATTTTTAAGGGTGCCTCGGCCTTGGCGGATGAAGTCGAATTCAAACCCAATGGAAAAATTGTGAGGCGTGCAAGGCAGATGTTAGACCAAGCTTTGATCTTGCTTAAAAAAGTAGAAAAACTGGGGCTGATGCAATCCATTGAACAAGGATTATTTGCACACATGGAACGTGCGAAAGAGGGTGGCAAAGGCTTGGAGGGCGTGTTTCAAAAAGATAGAAGTTATTTTAATCCTTTTTTTGAAAAGAAAAAAGAGCATGCGCGTGGAAATGAAGCAGAGGACTTGAGGCGACTGGCACAGGAGGAGAAGGAGAGACGCAATTAATTGATGTGACATTAACGACTGGTAACTAAACTTATGCCCGTACATAAAATAAAAACCTGGCTTTTTGGAGACGAAAGTAAAAATTCTCCTGAAGCCAAAGTCGATTTAAAAAAAATCAAACCCTACGGCGATCACCTGGGGGATGGCGCCATGCAGCTTTCTTTTACCTTGCCCCTCGCGATGAGTCCGGAAGCGAAGGAAGCAGCTAAGATTTATGCGGAGAGAATGGGTCTGGAAAAAGTGATTGTGGCCAGTGCGGAACGCATAGGGGAGTCCTTCAGTTTTTTTGTGGTCTATGGACATTCCAGGCAGGTGCTCGATTTCACCCGGGTGAAAGTTCCCAAAGCAGAGTTTGAAATTTTTTCGCGTGAAGAGATCGAATCGAAAATCAAAAATACCCTCAAAAGAAAAATTGTAGTGGTGGGCGCCACGACAGGAAGCGACGCCCATACGGTGGGCATAGATGCCATCCTGAATCGCAAGGGTTATAAGGGCGATTATGGTTTAGAATCCTACCAGGGCTTTAAAGTTTACAATTTAAGGGCCCAGGTAGAAAACGAAACTCTGCTGAAGAAAGCCCGAGAGTTCAAGGCAGATGCCATTTTAGTGTCCAAACTCGTCACTCAGCAAGATCAGCATCTGAAAGATTTGAAAGATCTCACGCTACTTCTCAAAAAAGAAAAGGGATTGAATCCCCATCTGATTAAAATTGTCGGTGGGCCACGAATCACGCATGCGATTGCAAAACGCGCAGGCTTTGATGCGGGCTTTGGAACGGGTACTTTACCCAGTGAAGTAGCCAGTTTTATTGTGGGGGAATTGACGAAAAAAGCAAATTGACTTCACGTCCTGTTTTACGTACGTCAGCTCTGAGGAATTCACTATGAATCATTTGAATGTTACAGAAGCTCGCGCTAATCTCTACCGACTTGTAGATGAACTTGCTGAATCTCATGAGACTATTCAGATTTCAGGAAAGAGAGCAAATGCGGTATTAGTTTCTGAAGAAGATTGGAAATCTGTACAAGAAACACTTTATTTGATTTCAATTCCAGGGATGCGGGAATCGATATTAAAGGGTAAAGATACGCCTTTGAAAAAGTGTAAGAGAAAACTGCCGTGGTAAAGTGGAAATTATTTTTTACAGATCAGGCTTGTAAAGATTCAAAAAAACTTGAGCGTTCTGGTTTAAAAGAAAAAGCGGAAAAACTTTTAAAAGTATTAGAGAGTAATCCTTATCAAAAACCCCCACCCTTTGAAAAATTAAGAGGAGATCTTGCTGGATGTTGTTCACGCAGAATTAATATTCAACATCGTTTGGTTTATCAAATCTATGATAAATCCAAATCGATAAAAATTCTTCGTCTCTGGTCTCATTATGAATAATCATAAAACCATCCATAAAATCCGCCTCAATCAAAGCGATGCCCACTACGGTGGTAATTTAGTGGATGGGGCACGCCTGCTGCAATGCTTTGGCGATATAGCGACAGAGCTTTGCATTCAAGAGTCAGGCGACGAAGGCTTGTTTCGTGCCTATGAATCGGTAGACTTTTTGGCGCCGGTGTACGCCGGTGACTTTTTGGAAATCCATGCGGAGATTATTTCTCGTGGTAAGACTTCTCGCAAAATGAAGTTTGAAGCCTATAAAGTAATTGAAGCCCTCCAGAATTCTTCGAAGGCGAAAATACTTTCTTCTCCCGTGTTGGTGTGTAAGGCCGTGGGCACTTGTGTGGTGAAGTGAATATGCGTTCCTAAAACAATTTGAGCGGATTAACTGTTTTTTAATTTACAAATCCGCATAAATAGTTGTAGTAACTATTTATGCGGATTATTAGCCCACCCCTATTTGTTGGCAGAGAAGAAGAGTTGGCTCTGCTGGAAAAGAAATATCATTCCAGCTCTGCCGAAATGATTGTGGTCGTAGGCAGACGTCGTATAGGAAAAAGTGTTCTCATCGAAAAATTCTGCAATGAAAAAAACTCTCTTCAATTTGAAGGTCTCGAGGGCGAGCAGACCAAGTCGCAAATCAAGTATTTTACAGCTACTCTGCAAAAACAACTCAAAGATCCCATTCTTGAAAGCGTAAATTTTGATTCCTGGATTGCTGCTTTCGATTATCTGACTGCCAAAATTCCTGTTCGGGGTGAAAAAATGGTGCTTGTTTTTGACGAGCTGCAGTGGATGGCTGCGGGCCAGGGCAAGTTGGTGAGTCTCATTAAATCGTATTGGGATAAGGAGTGGAAAAAGAAAAAACTCCTGTTGATTCTTTGTGGTTCAATTGCTTCCTTTATGGTGCATCAGGTTATCCGTTCAAAGGCCTTGTATGGGCGTATTACGGGTGAAATCCACCTGAAAGGATTGTCCCCACACGAATCCATTGGGATGTTTAAAAACAAACGTGGTCTGGGTGAAATTCTTCAATATCTTTTTGTTTTCGGGGGCGTGCCAAAGTATTTGGAAATGATCGATTTGAAAAAATCCTTCGGCCAAAATATGAATGAACTGTGCTTTCATTCCCATGCCCTTCTCCTCACTGAATTTGAGAAAATTTTCTTCAGCCAATTCAAAACTTATCAGACTTATATTCGCATTGTTAAGAGCCTCAAGGATAAGATGTTTAGCCTGGATGAATTAAGTAAAAATTTGAAGACTTCTTCCGGAGGTGGATTATTACGTTATATTCACCAGCTCGAGGAAGCTGAGTTTATCCGTTCTTACATTTCCTTTGATCAAAACCAGAATACCAAGTTTAAAAAATATCGTTTGTTCGATGAGTTTTTACTTTTTTATTTTAAATACATGTCCCCTCATTTAAGAACGATTAAAGAAAGTTCTTCTTCGCGAATCTTCGAGCTTCTTACGAAAGACAGTTGGGAAGTTTGGTGTGGCTTGGCTTTTGAGAGATTCTGTATAAAACATGCTCACCCCATTGCTCGTGTGCTGGGATTCTCTGACGCGGTGCTGCAGGTGGCACCTTATTTTGGGAGAGGAGATCGTCAATTTCAGATTGATATGATCTACTCCCGTGCAGATCAGGTGATCACGGTCTGCGAAATTAAATATAATCGTGAACCGATTGGAACAAAAATTATTGCAGAAGTTGAAAGAAAAACTAAACTACTGAAAATCCCCCGAGCCTATACTCTCGAAAAAGTTCTCATTTGTGTAAATGATGCAACAGATGCTGTAAAAGAATCTGAGTACTTCCACCATATTTTGCCTATTCAAGAAATTTTTTCCCGACTTCCACACTAGCGGTTACAGATTCTTTAAAAAACAATAGCTTATAAAAATAAGGGGGCACTACATTTTTCTTTTTTATACGGTCAGTAAAGTGGCCTTTTGTTTTCGGACTAATCCAAACGCATTATAAATCTCCTTTTGTAAGGGGCTTAGGGCTTTGAATTGAATTGAGCAGTGGCTTCATTTAGATTAAATCTTGAGTTCCACCAAAAAATCTTCAGCAGCCACCAGGCTTACTTGAGGTGTTGTGAGAGGGCGCTTCAGTTGATAAACAATTTGATAAGCGGGCAGAGGACCCAAATACTTCAGGAAGGCATTAAAATTTTTTGAGATATTTTGATCGTCCCATTTCACTTCCACCAAACAAGTGGGGCGTTTATCTACTACTGTCAAAAAATCAATTTCACGTTTTTCTTTATCTCTCAGAAAATGCAGCGAAGTTTTTTTGCCCTGGGTGTCTTCTAATTTGTGAAGTTCGGCCAGTAAGGCACAGGCTACCGTGTTTTCCAGGCGTTGACCTTCATTTCCTTCCACTTGACCTGTGTCAAAAAAATAATATTTGCTGTCTTTTAAAATGCTGCTGGCAATATTGTGATGATAGCTGCGTACTGGAAAAATGACATAAAGATTTTCAAGAATTTGCAGCCAGTACTTCACAGTGTGGGCAAAAACTTGAAGATCATTAGCTAGTGAAGCATAAGAAACCGTAGAACCCACCCGGCCTCGAAGTAAATCGATCAGTAGTTCAATCGATTTGATGTCTCGAACTTTTTCGAAAAAAGCGACCTGGAAACCGTGGTTTTACCGACTTGCCTGGGGCCTGCCAGTAGCACAATTTTTTCTTTTAGGTCTTTTTGAATTGCTTTTTCTAACCAACGTTGCATGGGGCTATTGTGAATACTACCTCCGAATAGTCAGTTTTTTATTTGAAGCTTTATTCCATTCAAACCCTTGATTATTTCAGCCAGCCCCTTACAATCCTGCAATGAACTCCATTCCTCTCATCATCACTGCCGCGCTAGTCGGTGCAGAACTGAGCCGCAAGGAACAGCCTTATCTTCCACTGACAGCGGATGAAATTATCCAAAGCGCACTTGAAGCCATTGATGCCGGTGCCGCGATCATCCATCTGCATGTGCGGGATGCTCAAGGCCATCCTACTTGTGATGAGAAAATATTTGCTGAAGTGATTCAAAAAATCCGTAAACAAAGCCGGGCCATTCTTCAGGTGTCTACAGGCGGTGCTGTGGGAGATAGCGAAGCAGCACGCTTTCAACCTCTACTTGCAAATCCGGATATGGCCTCACTTTCCACCGGATCCATCAATTTTGGAAATGCTGTCTTCTTAAACCCCACTCCTTTTGTTGAAAAACTCGCTTCAGAAATACTTCAAAAAAACATCAAACCCGAGATGGAAATTTTTGATGTGGCCATGTTGGAAAATGGAATCCGATTGCTTCAAAAAGGCCTGGTGAAAAGTCCTGGGCATTTTCAATTTGTTTTGGGGGTTCCAGGGGCCTTGTCTGCAAATGAAAGAAATTTAAAATTTTTAGTCGATGGACTTCCTGAAGAAGCCACTTGGAGCCTGGCGGCTATTGGTCGTTCTCAATTCTCGATGATGGAATATGCCATAAAATGGGGTGGGCATTGTCGGGTAGGTTTTGAAGATAATATCTATTTAGAAAAAGGGGTGCTTGCCAAAACGAATGCAGAGTTGGTAGCGAAGGTTGTTGCACTTGCGAAAAAATATTCTCGTCCTGTAGCGAGTGTTGAAGAGGCGAGAGAGATGTTGAGTCTAGACGAGTTTCATAACGCCCCCTAACCCCCTCTTACCTCAAGAGGGGGAAAATAGGCTCCTCCCCTTAAGCTAAGGGGAGGTTGGGAGGGGTTATGTTTTCTACATGCCCGGCATTGGAATCATCTTAAATCCTCATTCGAAAAAGCATAAACAAGACCCGGGCCGTATGGAGCGCTTGGGTTTTATTGTGGGAGACAGGGGCTCTTGCAGGCAGACACATTCTTTTGAAGATCTCAAGGAAGTCATCAGCGAATTCAAACAACGTCAGATCGAAGTGTTGGGCATAGGAGGAGGGGATGGTACCAATCATGTCGTATTGACGTATCTCATTCGTATTTATCAAGATCAGCCTTTGCCAAAAATCACCTTTTTACGGGGAGGCACCCTCAATACTATTGCCGCTTCTTGCGGTATTTACGGCAGTCCGGAAAAAATACTTTCGAATCTCATCTACAAATATCACGAGGATGAAACGCTCAAGATCAAAGAAATTAATTTACTCGAAGTAAATGGCGAATTTGGATTTATCTTTGGGACGGGAGTTCTCTATCGTTTCATGAAGAGTTATTACGAAGGGAAGCCTTCCCCTTTCCGCGCCGCTCAAACTCTGGGCCATTCCATTTTTTCGGCTATTTTTAATACCGAATACTCGCGCAAGATGTTCGAACGTTATGAAGGTGAAGTGCTTGTCGATGGGAAAAAATGGGCCTTCAAGAATTATTCGGCCATCTATGCGGGCTCGGTAGAACAGTTGGGTTTGAACTTCAGGGTGTTTCATTATTCGGCCATGGCAGGAAAATTCCACGCCGTAGGCTTTTCCACGCCGCCTCGCAACATTTTACGCTATGTGCCTTTTATGTTTTTAGGCAAACCCTCGAAATGTCCGGAACTCATTGAAGAACCCGTGTCAGAAATGAAAATGGTCTTTGAAGAAGCGCAACCTTATACCCTCGACGGAGATATGTTGGAAGGGCAAAAAGAGATTATTGTCCGAGCGGGGCCGAAGTTGCAGGTGGTAGTGGTGTGAAGTGGATATACCTCACCCCAGCCCTCTCCTACCCTAGGAGAGGGATAAAAGAGGCTGGGCCCTCAATTTTACTTTCCCTTCTGTCCCCTCTCCTAGGGTAGGAGAGGGTTAGGGTGAGGTACGAAGAACCCCCATCACCTTCTGCATATCCTCCCACACGGGTTTTTTCATATTCGGATTTCTCAACAAAAATGCGGGATGGTAAGTGGGCATGAGTTGGATTTTCTCTAGGGGAATTTTTACTCCCAATACTTTTTGAACCACAGAATTGGGCCAAGGGTGAAATTTACCTCGAAGCGTTTTGATTTTTTCTTCAGTCGCCAGCAAAGTTTGGGCAGCAAAGGTTCCCAGGCAGACAATCACTTTGGGGTTGATGGTTTCGATTTGCTGAAAAAGAAAAGGGGAGCAAATAGATATTTCATCGGGAGCGGGGTTTCTGTTTTCAGGGGGGCGGCATTTGACAACATTGGCAATGTAAATATCTTTTCGGGTAAACCCCATGGCCTCAATAATTTTGGTGAGGAGTTGTCCCGCCCTTCCTACAAAAGGTTCCGCTTTTAAATCTTCATCCCTCCCGGGCGCTTCCCCCACGAACATGAGCTCAGCTTCAGGGTTTCCTACGCCAAAGACGATGTTGCTCCTGCCTTCAGAAAGTCTGCAGCGTTTGCAATCGCCAATCAATTTGTGAATGTCGGGAAGTGATTTTGTCTTGCTCAAGGCATTTTCTCCTCTAGTAATAGTATCGCTTTCTTTGTTAGGCTGTGTTCGAAAGGAATCGTTTTCTTTCCAGAAAAAAGAAGGCAATAAATTCAAGGCTTGTTGGAATTTAAGATATTCTAAGATCTTATTTGGAAGGGGATTCATGGTCGTGTTCTATTTCTTATTTGTTTTCTTTGTCTATTTCTTTTCTTCAACTCTTGCCCAGGCCTGGGGTCCCGGAGCGCATTTGGAATATGCCCTCAATGCCTTGTCCCATCTGACAGTCTTGGCTCCTGCGGTAAAGTTGCTTCTCAAAAAATATCCCAAAGATTTTTTATATGGCAATTTGGCCGCGGATATTATTTTCGGAAAAAAATTTGCAGGAGAATTGTATCATTGCCACCATTGGGATGTCGCATTGCCCCTTTTGGATCGAGCCAAAACGGATTCTCAAAAGGCTTTTATCTACGGGTACCTTACGCATTTGTCAGTGGATACAGTCGCACATAATTATTTTGTCCCTTATCAAATCATTCGAAGTTATGAAGCGCTTACCTTACGGCATACTTATTGGGAAATGCGATATGACTTAAAAATGCCCGAACGAGTTTGGAGTGTTTTGGAAGAAATTGGAAAAGAAGATTACAGCAAAAATGATGAGCTTTTATCAAACACACTCCGGAGGGCCCTGTTTTCTTTCAAGACCACGAAGAAAATTTTCGATAATATTTTACTGCTTCAACGCACCCGACGTTGGCGAAATGCGGCCCAGATCTTAACCAATCTTTCCACTTATTCCTTGCACATGGAAGATGTAGAAGACTTCAAAGGGCTTTGTTACAAAGTGTCAGTCGATTTTTTAAAGCATCCCGACAAGGCCTTCGCCTTTCAAGCAGATCCTACCGGTAAATTGAAACTTTTATATGCAAAAGAAATGGTCTCAAAGTTTCGCAGGGCGAGACATCGTAAGGAAATGAACAGCAAACAGGCGGATCTTCTGATAGAAGATATTCGTATCGCCTTGAGAGATGGGATCTACAAGCCTGCAGAGTTGCCAGATATTCTTTGATTTCTCTCTTCCTCTTTTTCAAATCCCGCACAATAAAAAAACCTCATTCACATGAATGAGGTTTTTATTGCGGGGGCGGGATTTGAACCCACGACCTCGAGGTTATGAGCCTCGCGAGCTACCAGGCTGCTCTACCCCGCGATAATTTATTTTTTTAATTTCAAGTTTTTTTTCTCAAGTTTTCAAAGTTGTTGCCGTTCATTTATCATTGAAGCGCTTTTGATCCTTGAAAACGTGTGATTGTATAGATCTTGTATTAGTTTTTGTCTACATGTTTATTCGACAGAGTATTTTCTCATCATTCAGATAAATTTTAATCAAATTTAATATAATTTAATGAAATGTTATTGACCTTAAGCAATAAATAAAATATGTTTACATAAATAACGGCTCCTCATTTGTGAGGGGCGTAACACCAAATAAGGAGGGCGTAATGGCCACCACAAAGAAAAAAGCAGCAAAAAAGAAACCCGCGAAAAAAGCTCCTGCTAAAAAAGTCGCTAAGAAAAAGAAATAAGGGTCTTCTTTATGAGATTGAAAAATCCCTGTTCGTGAAAACGGATAGGGATTTTTTTTGGCTAAAATTGCTTCAAAAAGAGATTGAAACTTCGTTCTTCAAGTCATAAAAAGATCCTCTTTTAAATTCAATAGGATCTTTCATGTTCAAAAAAACTCTCCCGTTTTTCCTCTTTTTTTTATTTTCACCCCATCTATTTGCCGAAGCAGATTTTTTGGAAACAAAAGTAGAGCGTTACACCTTAAAAAATGGGATGCGTTTTTTGCTTCTTTCGCGTCCTGGAGTTCCCGTATTTACCGGCTATATCCGAGTGAATGTCGGCGGTGCGGATGAGCATCAAGGGCAAACAGGTATCGCCCACATGTTGGAACACATGGCTTTCAAGGGTACTTCTAAAATTGGGACAAAAAATTATTCGAAAGAAAAACCCTTGTTGGACGAGATCGAAAAATTGGGTGTAGAGATTATGGAGTTGAAAAAGAAGAAAGAAAATTCATCGAACTCAACACTGTTAGATCTAGAAAAGCAACAAAAAGCCTTACAGAAAAAAGAAGCGGGATTCATTGTAAAGGATGAATTTTCTCGCCTCTATCTTCAAAACGGGGCCTCCAACTTCAATGCCACTACTTCGAAAGATCTCACCAGTTATTTTGTGGAACTTCCCAATTCCAAGTTGGAACTTTGGGCCTATTTAGAATCGCAACGCCTTAAAGAACCTGTCTTCCGGGAGTTCTATAAGGAGAGGGATGTGGTGATGGAAGAGCGCCGCATGCGTGTGGAAGACAGTCCCTTTGGAAAAAATTATGAAAATCTTTTAGGGACTGCTTTTGAAAACAGTCCTTACAAATTCCCTACGATTGGTTATGCCGATGAGATTGCCTTGCTCACCGCCAGCGATCTCAAAAAATTTTACGACACTTATTATGTGCCGCAAAATATGGTGGGAGCAGTGGTTGGGGATATCGATCTCGCCAAGACCAAAAAAATTCTGGAGGAGTATTTTGGAAAGATTCCAGCGGGAGCAAAACCTCCTCTGCCCAAGAATGAAATGGAAATTCAAACGAAGGAAAAACGCAGCCTGGTAAAAGATGCCGCCCGCTCTCAATTGATGATGGCCTATCACAAGCCCACTCTCCCAGAAAAAGACGATTATGTTTTTGATATGATCGATCAAATCTTATGCGGAGGAAGAACTTCCCGTTTGTACGTGGTATTGGTCGAGAAAGGGCATTTGGCTTCGGGTGTGTCTTGCGATCCCTCCACCCCAGGCTCACGTTTGTCCAACCTCTTCTGGATTTATGCGGCTCCCTTGGGAAAAACTTCTCCTCAAAAATTGGAGCAGGGGATTGATGAAGAAATCTCCAAAATGATTAAAAACGGGGTGAGCCAAGAAGAAATGGAGCGGGCAAAAAACCAACTTTTGTCCGACCGGCTTTTTCAGCTTTCCTCCAATTTGGGTTTAGCGGATCTGCTTTCCTATTTTGAAGTAGTCGCAGGGGATTGGCATTATTTGTTGGAGCACGAAAAGGCGATTGAACAAATCTCTAGTACTCAAATTCAACAAGTGGCAGCAAAATATTTTACACCACAAAATAAAACGGTTTCGGTGTTGGGGCATTGATTATGAAAAAATATCTTCTTTTCTTTTTTCTTATTTCTTCTCCTCACCTTCTTCTAGCCCAAGACCCCGCAGTCAAAAAACTTGCTGCGCAGAAATTGCAAGTTTGGAAATCTCCCGCGGTCGACATCGTAAACTTGAAAAATGGAATGAAGCTTTACTTGCAGGAAGACCACGAGCTTCCTCTCCTTAAGGCCTTTGCCTACATCAAGGGGGGAGAAAATCAGGAAGATGCTGCGCGTCTCGGCGAAGCGGCTCTGAGTTTGGCCGTGATGCGTACGGGTGGAACCGAAAAACGTTCGGTGCAAGAAGTGGATAAACTTTTGGAAGATCATGGGGCCTCCATCGAATCGGGCATTGCGGCGGAGTATTCCACGTTTATGTTGAATTGCCTGGCCAAAGATCAGTCTCAGATGTTTAATTTATTTTTTGAGATCCTTCAAAAACCTCGTTTTGATGCCAAGGCCTTGCAGCTCGCAAAACTAAAAAAAATCGAGTCCTTAAAACGATTGAAAGAAGATCCAGAAAAAATTGCCTTTCGAGAATTTCCCAAGCTTATTTATGGGGAAAACAATGTCTGGGCGAGAAGTGAAAATTTGAAAAGTGTAGAATCCGTTCAAGTGGCCGACCTTAAAAAAATACATCAACAGTTTCTGCATCCAGAAAATATTATTTTGGCCATTGCTGGCGATTTTAAAAAAGAAGAATTGGTTCAGAAAATAGAATCACTCACTCAAGCCTGGCCTAAGGCCAATCAAGCGATAGCCGCTCCAGCGCCTTTAGAGAAAAAATTCAAGGCTCAAAATATTATTATTCCGCAAAAAACAGCGCAATCCACTTTAGTGATAGGACATTGGGGCGACAAACGTTTTAACCCCGATAAATTTGCCCTGCTTTTAATGAATTATCTTTTGGGGGGAGATGTTTTTTCATCCCGATTGGGAGAAGAAATACGTTCGAATCGGGGTTTGGCCTATTCTGTGTATTCGCATTTCGGTTTGGAAAGTGATTACGGCTTGTTTTTCGCCTCCGCTCAAACCCGTGTGGAAGCTACAGCAGAAGTTATCAGCGTGATTAAAAAAGAAATCGAAAAATTTCAGCGGGGAGAAGATTTAAGTGAGGTCCGTCTGCAAGAGGCCAAGGAATCCATTTTAAACCGTATGGTAAACGATTGGGAACCCCGCTTTAATTTTGTAAAAGATCGTGCGCGTCTCAGTTTTTACGGATATCCAGAAAATTATTACGATGTGTTTCGAGAGAAGCTGGCTCAAGTGAGCTTGGGAGACATCAAAAGAGTGGCCGCAGAATATCTCAAGCCCGATGCCCTCACCGTTTTAATTGTGGGAGATGAAGAAAAACTCGCGAAAGATTTGGAGAAGTTGGGGAAGTTTGAGAAGCGGGAATGGAAAGAATAGAAGACTATGAAACAACTCGTCGAAAATATCTTAAAAACTACCCTTTGCAAACTTGTCACAGAGGCTGTGCTGGAGGCCTCTTGCCTGCAAAACCCTATTCAAATTGAAGTGCCTTCAGCAAAAACTCATGGAGATTTTTCTTGCAACATCGCGATGGCTTTGGCCTCAAGGCTCAAGCGAAAACCTCGAGAGATTGCGGAACTCCTCCAAAAAAATATTCAGGATAGCGAATTCTCTATCGAAAAAATTGAAATTGCGGGGCCTGGATTTTTGAATTTTTTTCTTTCTCCTAAGGCCTACCAAAAAAGTTTAGAAGAAATTTTAAAGCATTCAACTTTTTTACAAGTTCAGGTGGGGCAAAATCAAAAAGTGCTTTTGGAATATGTCAGCGCAAATCCCACGGGGCCTATGCACATTGGCCATGGGCGCAATGCGGTGGTGGGCGATACCCTGGCACGCCTGCTTTCCAAAACCGGTTACCAGGTGCACAAAGAGTTTTATGTGAACGATTACGGGGTGCAAATCAAAACCCTGGGAAACTCTGTCGATTATTATCTGAAAAAAATATTTTTCCCTTCTCAAAGTTTGGATGCCCCTCCTGAAGGGTCTTATCAGGGAATTTACCTGCAAGAACTGGTCGAAGCGCATGCCGAAGAGTTTAAGCCTTTTGTGGGAGATATCGCAAAGCTGGGAAAGGCAGCAGGGCTACATCTGCTGAAAAAAGTAAAAGAAGATTTGGCCAGTATCGATATTCACTTTGATCAATATTTTTCCGAGTTTTCTTTATATGAAGACGATCAGATTTCCAAGGTCTTGGACTTGTTGAAAAGCAAAGGCCAAATTTTTGAAGATCAGGGGGCCGTCTGGCTGAAGACTACGGCTTGCGGCGATGATAAAGATCGAGTCTTGAAAAAAAGTGATGGCTCTTACACCTATTTCACTCCGGACATTGCGTACCACAAAAATAAATTTGATCGAAACTTTGATCTTTATATTAATGTCTGGGGTGCAGATCATGGCGGTTATGTGCCCCGTATTCGTGCGGCCTTGCAGGCCTTGGGTTTTGATGCGGCAAAGTTGAAAGTGTTACTCATTCAAATGGTGAATCTCAAGCGTGGCGCAGAGCGTGTGCAAATGTCCAAACGCAGTGGCACTTATGTGACTTTGCGTGAAGTGGTGGATGAAGTGGGGTCTGATGCGACAAGATTTTTCTTTTTGTTGCGCTCAGCCTCTGCCCAACTGGATTTTGATCTGGATCTGGCGCAAAAGCAAAGTTCTGAAAACCCGGTGTTTTATATTCAGTATGCCCATGCACGCATTGCTTCCATTTTAAGAAAAGGTCAGGCCGAAGGGTTTGTGGGGGATGAAAAATATTTTTCTTCTTTGGAAAATATAAAACTTCCCGAAGAATTTGAGCTGATTCAAAAAATGAGTGAATATCCTGAAATGTTGAAAAAAGCGGCACTGGAGCTAGAGCCTCATGCCGTTGCTTTTTATTTGATGGATTTAGCCAAGCTTTTTCAAGCTTATTATAGTAAGGCAAAGCAAGATGTGCGATACAAGGTGTTGAGCGAAAATAAAGAAGCAAGTTCAGCGAAGCTGAGTTTACTTTTTGCGCTGAGAAAAGTACTGAGGGCAGGTTTTGAAATTGTAGGAATTTCTGCACCTGAAGAGATGCATCAAAATATTGAATCGTTTTCCTGAAGTCCCTCCCCTTAAGCTAAGGGGAGGTTAGGAGGGGTTATGGTCAATTCGAATCCAATTGTCATAACACCCCCTGGAAAAACGATAAATCGTTATCGTTTTTCCTCATTAGCTTAAGAGGGGGTATTCATAATGAACAACACTAACGAAAACAAAAATCTCCAATTCACTTTCACCCAATTACTTTTGTTCCTTCTGCTCCAAGTCGCATTTTTAGGAGGGGCTTTTTACCTGGGGACAAAATTTGGGAATTCCAGCCCTGCGTTTGGCGAGAAAAAAGCGGTGCAAAAAGATGTGGAGCTCTCCAATTTATTGCCTCAAAAAAACCAGGAAAATGCGGTCGTGCCGGAAAGTGTTCCCGCTGCGAAAAAACTGAATACTTTTGAGAAGAGCAACACCGTCGTGCGAATCAAATCGAGTGCAAACTCCGAGTATACCCTGCAAATCGCCTCCTTTCCCGAAGAAAGCTCTGCCATACAAGTGGTGGGTGAGTGGAAACAAAAAGGTTATATGGCCTATCTTTCGGTGGAAGATATCCACGACCGTGGGAAATGGTATCGAGTGAATATTGGAAATTTTGGAGATGAAGAATCGGCGACTGAATTTGCAAAAAAAATCAAAGAAAAAGAAAATGTGAGTCCGCAGGTCGTGTTGACGGAGCAATAGTGCATTATGGCCCGAAAAAAAATTACCACCACCATCTATATCACCCCCGAGCAAAACGAAAAGCTCAAGACCTTGCACGAGAGAACCAAGGTGCCTACTGCAGAGTATATCCGCCAGGGGATTGATTTGATTTTGGAGAAGTATCAGTCCAATTTACCGGGTGAACAGCTGAGTTTACTACATTCTTTCGGAGACTTATCTCGGAAAAATTAGTACCTCGCTCTCGCTCCTCGCAATAACATCAAGAAAAACTCCTCAGCGCCTTCAACACCGCTTCCACTTCTTGAACCGTATTCGAATATCCAATGCTCATCCTCACCGTTCCTTGAGGATAAGTGCCAAAGGTCTGATGGGCCCAAGGCGCGCAATGTAGGCCCGGACGCACTTGGATACGAAATTGCGCATCCAGGGCGAGAGCAAATTCTTGGGGATTTAATCGGGGATGTTGCAGAGAAATCACCCCCGCATTTTGTTTGACCGGTGCCGCAATCACTTTCAGCGAGGGAATATTTTTTAGACCTTCCATAAATTGCTGGAGCAAGTTTTCTTTGTGCTGACGAATTTTTTCCACTCCCGTGGCTTTCAAAAATTTTAGTGCTGCACCCAGGCCCGCAATGCCCAGCAAATTATGCGAACCACTTTCGTGAATATCGGGCCAGAATTTTGGCTGGGTATCTTCTTCCGAAAAAGAACCGGTTCCCCCTTCTTTTAAAGTTTGAAGATCTAGACCCTCGCGAACCCAAAGTCCGCCTGTCCCTAAAGGCCCCAGCAAACTTTTATGCCCCGGAAAGGCAAGTAAATCGATTTTGATTTTAGTCACATCCAAAGGGTAAGCCCCTAAGGTTTGCGAGGCATCGACTAAAAGTGGAATCCCTTTTTTAAAAGAAAAATCTGAGAGAAGTTCCAAAGGCAGCAAGGTACCTGAAACATTGCTCCCCTGCAAAAAAGCCAGAAGCCTGGTAGTAGGGCGAATAGATTTTTCTAAAAGTTTAAAATCAAGTTCTCCTTCGAGACTGACCGGGATTTTCGTAAATTCAATTTCTAAACGTTTTTTCAGTTCATGCAAGGGACGGCAAACCGAGTTGTGTTCTATACCAGAAACCACCACATGATCTTTTAATTTTAAAATTCCTTTGAGGGCAAGATTCAGGGCGTCCGAGGCATTGAGTGTAAAAATAAGGCGTTTGGGATCTTTTGCAGCAATGAGATCGGCCAGGTCTTCTCTCACTTCATCCAGCAAATCTTTGGCTTCAAAGGCCTCTTGGTAAGCCCCTCTTCCGGCTGAGGCGCCACATTCGGATAAATAATTTTGAATGGCTTCCGCTACTCCAGGGGCCTTGGGAAAGGAAGTGGCGGCATGGTCTAAGTAAATGCGTTTTTGTGGGTTAGTACTCATATCTTCACCAAGTGAGTGATCGATTCAATATGATAAGTCTGAGGAAACATATCAAGGACCTGTGAAAAATCGTGCTGGTAACCCAAATCGATCAACTTTTTCACATCCCGAGCCAAGGTAGCGGGGTCGCAGGAGACATAAATCATTTCAGGAATATTCAAGGTAGCAAGCACTTCCAGACACTCCACGGCGCCTTTGCGGGGCGGATCCAACAATACCCGATCAAAAACCCTCTCCGCTTTTTTAAATTGGTCCAGGGCCCGAAAGCTGGAAGACTGAATAAATTCAATATTACGGCGATGTTCTTTTTTTATTTTTTCCTGCGCCTTCTGCACCGCAATTTCACCCAGTTCTACAGCTGTTACTTGTTTAACCTGAGAGGCCAAATCAAAACTAAAATTCCCCTCCCCTGCATAAAGCTCAAGCAAATTTATTTTTGGATTTAAATTTAAATATTCTTTTACCCTCTCTTTGAGAACTTCATTTTGCAAAGAATTCACCTGAGAGAAGTGCTCTTCTTTTTGATTCGCAAAAGTTTGATTTTTTCCTGGAAAAGAACTGAGTTCAATTTCGTGAGCACTGGTTTTCACTTGAGGGATTTGTTCATTGATTGCATCTTCGGCAATCAAACACTGCCGAATAGGCAGCACTTCATGAGAATGAGGTTTATAAAAACCAAGACGACCTTGCTTAGTCACCTGAAGCCGAATACGGTTTCGATAATTCCATTCTTTTGGAGAAGCAAGTGGAGCTAAAATTCGTGGCGTCTCAATTTTAGCAATGCGCTGCAAAGCCTGCTCCAGCAGCTGATGCTTGTAACGCAGCTGATCTGCATAGCGAATGTGCTGCCACTGACAGCCCCCACACTTATAAAAATATTCGCACTCCACTTTCACTCGCAAGGAAGAGGCTTTCACAACTTCTAAAAGCTCCGCTCGGGCATAATCTTTTTTATCTTCTATAATTTTTATTTTGAGCACATCGCCGGGAACGGCATAAGGGACGAACACTTTTTTCCCATTCAGTTCACTCAGACCTTCACCACCAAAGGCCAGTTGAGTAATTGAAATTTCAAGGGGAGTTTTCATACTAAAATTTAAAAATGCTGATAGCCCTTTATGGAAAATTTAATTTCTTTTCCCTCTAAGTCCAACGCGCTGATCCCATATCTTTGAACTTTGATTTTCCCCAAAAAATGCAAAGGGGTTTTCAACTTCTGAAAAAGACCCATAATAGCTTTCCTATTTTTCTCAGAAGAAGAAAATAAAAGTTCATAATCTTCTCCCCCACATGCCACAAATTCCTGTTCTTTGTCTTTTGTCTCAGAAGGCCAGCTCGGATTTTGTGGTAATTTTATTTCAGCCCCAACTTTGGACGCCTCACAAAGTCGCTCTAGATCTAATAATAATCCATCACTCACGTCGATCATCGCGGTGGCTATTTTTTTTGTGGAAAGCAAATGGCCTTCTTGTAATCGAGGAAGTGGGCAAAGATGCTTTTGAATATAAGGTCGAAATTTTTTTTGATCCAAATTTTGTTGCAAGGCATAAAGCCCCAGGGCCGAATGGCCTGGATTCCCGGTCACCCAGAGATCCTCCCCTACTTTTGCCCCCGATCGATAAATCGCATTTTTCACTTCCCCGATTAGAGTTAAAGAAAGCCGCCATTTATCCGAGGCGTCGGTGTCTCCGCCAATCAGCTGAACTCCAAATTGCTGACAATATTTTTGCAGCGCTTTAAAAAAAGTTTTCAATTTTAAAATGGGTGTTTTTTTTGGAAGCGCCAGAGAAAGCAGTGCCCATCTGGGTTGTGCGCCCATGGCGGCCAAATCGCTCAAATTAACGGCCAAGAGTTTGGAGGCCAGTTGAGTCACAGCCATCCAGCGAAAGGAAAAATGAAGCTCTTCTTCCAGGGCATCTGTCGTAAAAACTAATTGAGAATTTTGAAAAGGAATAACTGCTGCATCATCCCCCACCCCTTTGAATTGCCCCAAAAAACGATGGAGCTTTTTTTCGCCAAATTGTTGGAGAGTTTGCATCTTTGATTCTACCTAGCATCCCAGAAATTTCCTGAGTCGAGGCGTCTTGAGGAGGGTACCGCAGGCGTACTGAATAGTACGTCGAGGATATCCCGACGAAAGACAACGAAGGATCAGGGAATTTCTGGGATGCGGTGCTACTGAATTTCCTTAAACCCATTCGCATCCACGCCTATAAACACAGGGCTGATGAGAGCCTCACGCGAATCGTCAAATCCTTTTAAACCCGTCACTCCATTGTAATTTTGAATTTGAACCAAGGCAGACTTTACCTGATCCTTCGCAGAAACTTTCTTGTTTCCCAAGGCTTGGGAAACAAAACGAACGATATCATAGCCCATGGCTTCCAAACTGGAAGGCGCATAGCTGTAGGCATTTTGAAATTCACGATTAAAGTTTTGAGTAATTTCTTTGGTAGAATCTTTAAAATAAAGATCTACAAACAAACCGGAGTTTAGCGAATTGTTGAACTTGGAAATAATCGAGGCATCGTTCCAGGCATTGCTACCGATGACACTTAAGCCCGAAAGTTCGGCTTTTTCAAAACCCGCCGCAATTTTGCCAATGTTTTGATAAGAATCAGGGATAAAAATGGAATCAAATAATTTTCCATTTTCTTTAACATTAGTACTATTCAGCTTGAGCTGACGGAGTTCTCCGGTGAGATCGGCCTTTGTGGGCGCAAAGGATTGCTTCGATACAATTTTTACCCCATAGCCAGAAACCTGACTTTCAAACTCGCTTAAAAATTCCTGCCCATAATTATTGTTTGGATAAAAAATGGCCAAATGATTTTGATCTTTCTGGCTCGAAAGATGCTTGAGGATGGCCCTGGTCTGGGCGGCTGGCGTCAAACTAAATCGGAAGATATTTTCACCCAAGGCAGGAATATCTTTTTTCTGGGAAAGGGCCACCAGTACCACCCCCAACTCTTTTGCCTTGGCCGCTGCCGTTTCCACTTCTGCGGAAGGCAAGGGACCTAAAATTAGGCTCACTTTTTCCTTCACCAATTCTTCCACCAAAGTGGCCGATTTTTGTGCATCGCCCATCGAATCTTTCACCAGCAACTTCACATTGCTCACCCCTCCTTTACATTCGGGTTTGAGGGAAGCCGCACATTCCATCCCTTTTAGGGCGTAATTTCCATACTGCTCTAACTTTCCGCTCAGGGGCAGAATCACTCCAATCTTAATCCCGTTTTTGTTATCGATCACGGGAACCGCCGCCGCTCCCAAGCCTGCCAATATTTTGTTGGCCTCCTCCACAAAGTTGTGTTTGGGATATTTCGACACATAGCGCTTGAGATATTCCTTGGCCTTGGCATTATTTTTCGATTCGTAATAAGATTTCCCAATCTTGAAATCCAGAGAGGCCCCGCTGCTTTTTCCCCGATAATCGAGCAAACGACGGTCTATCGCCTCTATCGGCGTGGCCAGCTTTACCCACTCCTGAAACTGCTTTTCCACTTCGGCTTTGGAGGGGGCTTCTTTTCCAAATTGTTTTTGGATCTCCGCATCGTCGGAAAAACCTTCATATTCATCCACCAGCAAAGCCAGATAAAATGCCCTTTTATTGACATCTTCCTTGCCCAAGATTTTCAGGGCCACCGAACTCATTTTTACTTTTTCACGAGGGTCGGCATATTTGGGCTCCACCATTGCGAAACTCGAAAGGGTTTCACCCATTTTTTGCAAACGATAATAACAGAGGGCCAATTTCAAATTCGACTTGGATTTAATTTCCAGACTGGGACTTTTCTTGATGAGGGCTTTGAAGCTTTGAACGGCTTGAGCATAATTCTGCCTGAGCATCAAAATCTGCCCCAGTCTAAAGTCACTTTTATCACTCAACTCATTGTAGGGATATTGCTTGAGATAGGCCTTGTAGAGCTTATCTGCTTCCTCATAGTTGGCAGTTTCAAATAATTTTTCAGCCCTATTAAAATCTGTTTTGGCCTCGGAGCTCACAGCATTGGGGTATTTCACTTTGGAGGGAGAGACGCTTCCTGTGGTGCCGCAATGGTTCAGAAAAAGCAGCATGAGTACTAAGATTATAGATGAGATTGTTTTCTTCATGATTAAACCTTTTATTTTATACTCATGTAGCTCCCTCCCCCCTGGAGGGGGAGGGTCGGGGAGAGGGGGAACAAAAAATACCTTAATTCAATATTGTACTTTTCTGTTATGCACCCTCTCCCTGCCCTCTCCCGTCGAGGGAGAGGGTGGGGAATAAAAATTGCGTAACATGAGTTATTTCTGTAATCTCTTCGAATTTTTCACCTGTACAATCACAAACTGATCCCCTCCAAGGCCATAATCTTTAATGGAGTAAACCGCCTCTCCCTTTTGGCCGGGAACCAGCTCTATTTCTCTTTCCCCCATTAAGGTGGGCACAATCAGACTCCCCCCTTGAGCTGCTTTTTCGGGGGAAATGGAAACCTCGCATAGAACATTTGGGCCGTCAAACGTAAAGGACGCTTCCTTTTTTAGGTAAATTTGAATCACCAAATCGCCAGCAGAAGCCGCACGGGGGGCAAAAGAACCCTTGGCCACCACACGAATTTCCTGGCCGTGCCTCACTTTAGGAGGAAGGAGATAATTTAATTTTTCCTGATGGGGCAGCAGACCTTTTCCACGACATTTTTTGCAAGGATCTTGAGGAATACGGCCCAGCCCCAAACACTTGGGGCACTTCTTTTCTATTTTTTCCCAGCGATGCGCCGTCTGAATATTTCCCAGACCAAAACAATAACTGCAGGTGGGTGATTTTTTTCCCGCTGCTGCCCCAAGCCCCAGGCATTTTTCGCAGCGCAATTCCCGCCAGTAAACAAAAGTCTCTTTTTTACCCAAAAAGGCCTCTTTCAAACTCAATTCCGCCACCTGAAAAACATCTTTGCCTTTTTGCACCGTACTTTGAGCTTGAACCCCAAAAAGTTCATCAAAGATATCGCTATAAAATTGGGTGTTTTTGGAAGTATTAGCTTGAGGCCGATGAATCGCGTGAAGCAATTCAGCATTGTCGGTGAGATACGCATAAGCCTCGGCAATTTTTTTAAACTGATCTTCCGCCGCCTTGCTGCCCGGATTACGATCGGGATGATACTGAAAGGCCAAATCGCGAAAGGCCTTTTTAATATCGTCGGGTTTGGCTCCTTCTTGCAGGCCCAAGATTTCGAGGTATTTGAGAAGTTTCATAAGGATGTTCTAAATTTAGGAGTTTTCTGGGTAAAGGACAAAGCTGTCAAGTGTGGCCTTTCGTTTTTCCCAGTCGGATTTTTTTGCTGTTATACTTTAACCGGGCACAAGTTTTTCATTTTTAAAAGTTTGGAAATTGAGAGTAAGTAGAGAATCTAATTTCTCTTTATGCTGGTCGTGTGTATGCGACAAACACTCCTCAATCGCTTTCTTAAACTTTGCAAAATCTGAGTAATATTTCGAGTACAAACATTCCTTTTTCACAAATTTCCAAAGCCTTTCAATTAAATTCAAATTGGGTGAATAGGAAGATAAATACAATAGATCTCTTTTATTAGTAAGCAGATAAGTGTTGAGAATAAAAAGGCGTGTGTTTAAAATTTCTTGGTGAAATGGGAAAATATACAAAATTTGAAAGCTCCAGCATTCCGTCGAGCGACGGGTATTTCCCGTCGGACCTTCGAAAAGATGGTGGAAGTCATCAAGCAAGGATTGAAGGAAATTCGGAAGCATCCTCACCGTCGTCGTCCCTGCAAATTGAAAGTAGAAGATCAGCTTTTAATGACGCTGATGTACTGGAGAGAATATAGGACTTACTTTCACATTGGACTCGACTACGGTTTAAGTGAAGCTTCAGCCTGATTCGCAGTTTGAAGATTTTTAAGATTTTATCGGAACGCTATAGAAATCGTCGTACACGTTTTGGACTAAGAAAAAACAATAACTTATCTGTAAATTAATAAAAGAGGTCTAATTAAAAAAGCCCCCCGATTCATCCTGAAAAAAGCAGTTGTATCGCTTTTTCCAGGTCAAGGTTTTGAAATTGTTCCAGATTGAGGCGGGGGCCATTCACCCGGAAGGAGGCGTAGCATGCGCTACGTGGACTGACGGGGGAATGGCTCCCAACGAAGAGCTGGGACAATTGCAAAGGCTTGCTAGATTCGGTTACTGCCGAATCTAGGTTCCTCGGAGGGCTTTTTTGCAAGCTGGGGTGAGGAAAATGAGTTCTCCTCTGTCACCCGTTTGTTTTTATAGTTGAAAAGTCCTTCGTAAAATTGAACAATGAAAATGCATCGGACATCGAAGTGGAACACCTCCAAAGCAGGAGTCAAGCTATGCCCATGCTTATTTTAGATAAAGAGGACCTTCAAAAAGAGCTGGAATTTGAGGTAAAGTGCGCTTTGACAATTAAACCAGAAGATAGAATCAAGAAACTTCACTTACTTTCCGAACATGTTTTAAAACTTGCAGGAAAATATGAAACGAGAAGACCTTATCAAATTATTAAACGAAGTGCACACTGAGTATATGCTCATTGGCGCTGAAGCCTGTGCCCATCATGGTCATGTCCGAGCGACTCAGGACATCGACATCCTGATCAATCCAAGCGAAGAAAATATTAGCAGAGCCAGGAAGGCACTCGAAAAATTTGGTTACGACACCAGCGATGCAAGCCTCGAAGATTTCCAGACCAAAAAAATTCTCTTTCGCCAATACTGGTATGCCTTGGATATTCATCCCACAGCCAAGGGAATAGAAACAGAAAAAGGACTAAAAAATAAAGTGCGTGGTATGTTCGAGGGAGAGCCCACTTACTTTGCCTCTTTAGACGACCTCATCAAAATGAAAAAAGCTGCCGCTCGCCCCAAAGATTTGGAAGATCTACGTTATTTGGAAGAAATTCAAAGACAATTGGCATTACAAAAGTCGTCCTCTAAAGATTAATTCAGCGCGTCAGTGAAACCTGGATTGCAACAGCTGAATTTCAATCTCATGGGAAATCACACAGTTTCCCAAATTGCCTTACCATTTTGTTTTCTAATTAAAAAAGCCCCCCGATTCATCCTGGAAAAAGCAGTTGTATCGCTTTTTCCAGGTCAAGGTTTTGAAATTGTTCCAGATTGAGGCGGGGGCCATTCGCCCGGAAGGAGGCGTAGCATGCGCTACGTGGACTGACGGGGGAATGGCTCCCAACGAAGAGCTGGGACAATTGCAAAGGCTTGCTAGATTCGGTTACTGCCGAATCTAGGTTCCTCGGAGGGCTTTTTTGCAAGCTGGGGTGAGGAAAATGAGTTCTCTTCCGTCACCGTTTTTTTTGTACGGCGCTACCAATTGGTTGGCTTATGAAATTCGCCTATAGAATCATTTAAGCTTGAAGGAAATAATGATTCTTTCAAAGCGCTAGGTCGAATCGTTTTGAAAAAGTCAGAATTTCTTAACAAGGTTTGGCTCGGATGTTTATGTGGATTTAATATTCCTACTTTTTTTCTAAAATCTGTTCTGATGATCTGAATAGGTGCCAGTAAATCCGAATCGTTTGAAATCACTACTGCTACTTCAAAATCATTCTTATAGGCATCTTGCAAAAGATGAGTTGCAAGATTTACATTAGATCCTTTTTCTTCAGTTTTGATAACCTTAACATATTTTGGTTTATTACGTGGGGAGTCTGCTAATGGCATCATGACTTCATGGCTGAGATAATGCCCCAAAATAATTTCTACATTAGGTAGTAGCCGAAGTGCCCGAAGATAAGTTTGCTGTCGAATAGGTTGTTGAGGGTCATTAGGTCTGGGTTTCACAAGGGCTGTAAAATATTTTATTTTATGAATTTGATTTTTTGGCAGCATCACCTTGCACATGTTGGCAAGATTCAACCATTTGAATGGTGTTCCCTTAAGAGCTCCAAAATAAAGATTAAAAGCATCTACGTAAATATTTGTTTTCATGAAATGAAATTATATTAGAAAAGCAAAAGCCGCCCGAAGGCGGCCTGCGCCCTGTGCCGAGGCAACAGGGGTAGTATTGAGGATCATGGTGCAACAGATGATCTCTATTGTCAATCCTTAGGATGCTGATCACAAAAAAAAAGCCCCCCGATTCATCCTCGGAGGGCTTTTTTGCAAATTGGTGAGGAAATAAGTTCTCCTCCGTCACCATTCTTTTTATTTCGATTGACACTCTGTCGCTTAAAAAAGACAATCAATCATGGCAGATGATATTTTATTCGAAATTGAATTTTATCAAAATGAATCAGGGAAGTCCTATTTTATAGACTGGTTAGAAGGATTAGATCTTAAAGATCAAGCTCGAATTCGTCATCGCTTGACACGATTAGAAAAGGGAAATTTTGGAGATCATTCTTCTGTAGGAGATGGGGTCCAAGAATTAAGATTCTTTTTTGGACCGGGTTATAGAATTTACTTTGGAAGAGAAAAAAACAAGTTAATCCTTCTTTTGAATGGAGGAGATAAGAGTTCTCAAAGTAAAGATATAAAAAAAGCAAAAGAGTATTGGAATAACTTTCTCAGGGGTAAAAAATGAAAAATTTAAAAAAATTTAGAGAGTATCATATCGGCAAATTAAACACCAAAAAAGCTGCTAAAATTTACTTAGAGGTAGCCTTGGAAGAATATGAAAAAGATCAAGACAAGGCTAGCTTCCTTCAAGCCATTCGTGATGTTGCTGAAGCTCAGGGAGGCCTCTCTAGGCTATCCGAGCGCACCTTATTAAATAGACAAAACTTATATAAAGCCCTTTCTGCAAAAGGTAATCCCACAATAGAAACAGTGGGAGCTATTTTGCAGGGGTTAGGATTTCGTTTGTCCATTCAATCTCTATCCAAAAGCGCTGCTTAATTTCCCAACAATTCCACACGTTCAACAAAACTAAAACCCCAAATGTGAGACAGCGACCACACGGGAATTAATCATCACCTGAAATTAAAAAAGCCCCCCGATTCATCCTCGGAGGGCTTTTTTGCAAGCTGGGGTGAGGAAAATGAGTTCTCCTCCGAATGAGTTCTCCTCCGTCACTGTTTTTTGTTTTTTCTATTTTTTATTCTGAAAATCCAACTCCCCTGTCCAGAATTCGGACACTTGGTTCATCTAAATTTCATTTTAATGCACCTATTCCTGTGGCACAGTCATTGCTTCATCAAACTTCATCTAATTCTTGTTGCCCTATAATAGGTATATGATACCCTATATGGAGTTTGATCATGAAAGCCGGTTTATTGCTTCACGAGAAAATTATTAACGAAGATGCCTCAGTGGTAGAAATAAAAATATGGCAGCTAGAGAAAACAACTCATTATCCATTGGGAGTGAAATACTCTCTTTACCTGGTTAAAAATGGCGAAGTGTTGGTAGGTTATGACAATCATTTTCCAAAAGGGCCACATAGGCATTACGGAAAAACTGAGACTGAGTATGAATGGATGAGTATTCAAAAATTAATTCAGGATTTTAAAACGGATGTGGAGAAATTTTTAATATGAAAGCAAAGACCATAAGAATTAAAACATTAGACGAAGGGCTGAAGGATTTTTCAAAGGCCTTCAAAAAGGCTCAAAATGGCAAGGGGGGTAAGACCAAAAGTGGAATTTATTTTTCAAGTCTGGAAGCCGTTCGAAAAATTCTGACACCGGAACGTATCAGAATTCTCCGCTATTTAAAACAAAAACAACCAGGCTCTATCTACGAACTTGCCAAAGCTCTGAACAAAGACATGAAAAATGTATCACAAGATTTGTTTTATCTTTCAGAAGTTGGGCTGGTAGAGCTTGAAGAGACACGAGCCAATAGAAAACAAGTGAAACCCATTCTACTTTCAGATCATGTCACTCTGGAATTAGTTATCACCTGAAAACTACCCAAAAAAAAAGCCCCCCGATTCATCCTCGGAGGGCTTTTTTGTAAGCGGGGGTGAGGAAAATGAGTTTTTTATTTTTTCCGTTTTACTTCTCCCCTTTATTCTCGTATGGCCGAGAATTGGCTAAAAACGAGGTAAAAAATGGCAACAGAAAAAAACAAAAAAATAAAATCAAAAACCAAGAATTCTACTCTAAAAGATACTCCTGAAAAAGACCGTTATCTGGCTATTGTTCTGGAAGATATTCGAAGTCAGTTGAAGGCCGTGAATGAAAATACCGATCTTCAAAAAAAGGAGCTTTCGAAAGAAATTTCAAAAGAGTTGAATGAGTTTAAGATGGAGGTAAGTAGATCTTTTCAACAAGTGGATATGAGGTTTTTGGCAGTAGATAAAAAATTTGATAGCATAGACAAAAGATTTGATGCTGTAGATAAAAAATTTGATGCTGTAGATAAAAGATTTGATCGATTGGAGGAAGAATTGAAAAAAACACGTCAAGAATTAGGAGAAACCCGCGAAGAGTTAAATGACAAGATAGATCAAGTAGTTGAAAAAGTTGAAAAACAGGATCTTAAAATTAAAGAGCTCGATCATAGAATTTGATCACAAAAAAAAAAGCCCCCCGATTCATCCTCGGAGGGCTTTTTTGCAAGCTGGGGTGAGGAAAATGAGTTTTCCTCTGTCACTGTTTTTTTATTTGATCAAATTAATGAATACTCCGTGCTGTTTCTAACCACTCAGTACCATTACTAATCAAAGTCAAAGTACTATACTGTGTTGGCGTCCAATCCGCACTTAAGCGAATGTCACCACCACCAGATAGTGCACCATTATTCAAGATTTCGCCTGCATTTGCTCCAACCCACTCGATTATAAGAACTTGGCCTTCACGGGTTGATTGTGTAAGAACGATGGTACGGTTTGCCGCTACTGCATTATCTGAGTCCAATCTAATATAGGACTGCCCAGTATTTCCCGATTCTGCAACAACTTGATTATCAGCTGTAATGTGAATAACTGACGCAGGGGGAGTTAATCTCACATTTTTAGCAACATCTAGATTCCCAACCACCGTAGTTGTTGCACCGGCATTACCCACATTCACTGAGGTTGCTGTAGTAGCGCCTATATTTAAAGCACCCGCTGAAGCGGCGTCAAGGCCATTACCTGCTGTTGCATCTAGGGTAGTGAAATGTCCAGCAGCGGGGGTTGTTCCTCCAATCGGGGTACTATCTATTGCTACAGCATTCAACGCACCAAGATTACTCACAGCAAAAACGGGTGGATCAAAGGAATCATCACCACCAGCATGTAAACCATTTAAGATCCCCAAACCTCCATCATGAGCCACATAAAAAGTAGGGTACCCAGTCGACTCCTCAAGCAGAAAACCACCCTTAGTATGACCAACATCAGCCTGAGAGATTAAGTATCCTTGAGTGGTAGCGTTACCAGTAGTTCCATCCACGGTAAAGTAACCACCGTTACTATCACCCACTCTTAACCCTGTGGCTGTTATCCTTGCCCGTTCAACTCCGTCGGCTGAGAAGCCGAGGACATCATCGGCAGGCTGGAATATCCCTGTATCATGGTCAGCGTCACCAAAGATTAATCCTGGGAGAGCGTTAGTGCCTGCGGCTAAATTCGTCTGGCCGCTTGAAACAGTTAGCGTAGTAAATTTACCAGTGCTTGGTGTAGTTGCTCCAATTGTAGTAGCATTGATACCTGCAGTACTCAAGATAGTTCCCGATTCATTGGGAAGCGTGAGAGTGCGATCAGCCGTGGGCTCGGCAACCGTTAAAAGAGTTTGAAATGAGTTCACCGTTGCTCCTTCAAACAAAACACCACCCTGTGCATCACTCGAATCAAACACCGCCTGACCTGCAGTGAAAGTGTTAGAAGCTAAGGTATCCGAATAACTCAATCCTACGGTAACTGCCGCAGTTTCAGAACCAGAGCCCGAAACCGTAACGCCTGTACCTGCTGCAATTGTCGCCACATAATTTCCTGTAGTATCGGTTCCCAGAGCTACCGAGTCAGCAGCAACCGAGGTAGCAGCAGCTGGGGCTGCCCAACTTAAGTTACCAGCTCCGTCTGTTTTCAAAAATTCATTCACACCAGATCCATCACCGACAGGAAGGATGTAATTGACAGGCCCACCCATAGCATCTGCAGGGGTAAAGGTTACATATTTCCCAGCAGTATTAGAATACATTTTTATTATGCCACGGTTTGAACCAGCAACATCTCCAAAAGTAGCGTTCCCGATAACCCCGAGGGTGCCATTTATTGCAGTATTTCCTGAACTTCCCGTCACATTAAATTTGTTGGTGTTGACAGCAATGTCTCCTGTTATCGCTGTATCCCCTTCATAATCGACGGTGAAAAGAGGTGATCCACCGTTATTTTCAATCGCAAGCAATATCTGATCTGCGGTTGTGCCCGTAGGTTCAATCAGTACAGCGGCATTGTTAGCAGAGGCATCTCCATTATGTATAAACTTAGCTTGCCCATCGGCAAAAAGTTGCCCATCAATGGTGGCTGTGCTGCTTGTTTCTAAGGTCGTAAATTTACCAGTGCTTGGTGTAGTTGCTCCAATTGCAGCAGCATTAATACCTGTACTTGTTATGGTTACCTGTTCAGAATTACCAACCGAAAAACCAATCACATTTGAGCTAGGATTGTATATTCCTGTGTCCGCATCTCCTGTAAAAGCAATTGAGGGCGCAAGTGCTGTCCCTGGTGATTCAACCGTCGTCTGCCCCGTTACAGCAAAAGCTCCAGAGGCACCTGTAACGGTTACTGTACCCGTAGCTCCGATGCTTGCATCACCTCCCATTGTGGTTGCAGTTGGAGTTCCGGAATTTCCAACTAGAATTTGTCCTGTACTTAGTGAGGCCAATTTACTGTAAGCAATCGCGGCACCTACACCAATATCGGCGTTTATAACAGATGCACACCCGAGGTTACCATTGGCAGCAATACTGCTGGCAAATTGATTTGTACAGCCGCTAGGAGTTGCAGCCAAAGCCGTCGCCGTATCAGCGTTTCCTGTAATTGCACCCGTGATACCTCCTGTCACGTTTAGGGTTCCCGCAATAACGGTATCCCCTTCATAATCGACGGTGAATAGCTCAGAAATGCCACCGCTGGTTTTAATCGCAAGAAGTTTTTCATTTGTTTGTGCTGCAGTCGAAGGTTGAATTAGTACAGAGGCACTACCAGAGGTGGTATCTGTCCCTCCATCACCAGGATTTTTAGTAAACAGAGCTTGTCCAGCTGTGCTGAGAGTCCCCGCCACTACTGTATTTCCACTTGTTCCTGTCACGGTAAATTTATTGGTGTTGATAGCAACATCTCCCGTCACACCTAGGGTTCCTGCAACTGCTGTATTTCCATTAGATGCCGTGACATTAAATTTGTTTGTATTGACTGCAACATCTCCATCCAACGTAGTCGCACCAGTTGCATGTAACGTGGTGAAAGTTCCTGCAGCAGCAGTACTTCCACCAATCACAGCACCATCTAGCGAAGAGACCACTGGGGCGGCCCAACTTAAGGTACCATCGCTTCCATTTGTGGTTAAAACTTGATTCGCACTTCCAACAGTCCCAGGGAGGGTGAAAGTGATATTGCTTGCTACGCTATCAGGGGCTTTAAGATCCACATAATGGGTACCGGCATTATCATAAAGGGCCAAGCCCGCCTTTGCACCACCAGAACCTTTAATGCCAACAAGACCATCGAGAAAGGCCAGTAGAGGGTCGTTTGCACCCGAGACATTAAAGGTCCAGGCGAAATCAGCAGAACCCGCACCAAAGGTGCTAGTACCAATCTCGGTGGTATCTAAATTGAGGGTAATAATATCACCACTGCGAGCGGTATCAATTCCATTGGTACCCCCCGCCAAAGTAATTGTTGAGCCATTTGCAGAGCCACCAGCATCTGCCGTGAGTGCCGTAATTCCGGAGCCCCCAACGCCGCAGGTGACTACGCCAGCAACGGTGCTTAAAGAGCCACAGGTGGTATAGCTGCTCTTACTCAAGGTGACTGTTCCCGCCAGGTTCACTGCTCCCGCCGCATAAAGATCACCGGCTTTATTTACGGTCAGAAGGTCTGTGCTACCATCTTTCACCGCCAAAAATTTTCCACCGGTAACAGCACCACTCCCCGGTTGAATCAGAAAAGCGGCGTTTGCGGAAGTGGTGTCGGCCGGGGCTTTGGAGACAATCACCTGACCGCTGTAGGTATTGGAACCCGACCAGCTCAGGCTGGAAGCGGTGTTTAAGTTGATTTGTCCACCACTGGAAGTAAGCCCGGTACCTGCCAGGGCATCGGGGACTGTAGAAGCCACACCCGAACAAGTGAGAGCGGTAGTGGCCGTGGTGGCTGTGGTGGCGCTGGTGGCCGTATTCGCATGCAGGGCATACACACCCGATTCATACTCCGATCGGGGGGTCATCTCGGCATCGCTTCCGACCGCAATGCCCAGGCAAAGATGATCGGCCGCAGTCACAGCGGCTTGATGTGTGGTGTCAAGAGTCGTGAGATCCAAGGTGGTATTATAAACCCCCGAGCTGAAGCTGACGGTTTTGCTAAAGGTGGCAACGGGAGCGGTATCGTCACAAGTGGCGTACAGATTAAAAACCATGGCAGTATCGCTAGTTAAGGGATTGCCGCTAGTCGCATCAACAATATAGCCCTGAACCGGCAAGACAGAACTGGCCGAATGCAGGGGAAGGCTGGCCAGCGATAGGACCCCCAAAAGGGTAACGGACAATAACGGGTGGCGCTTGAGTTTCATTTTTTTCTCCTCGGCTTGGTTTGTTAATAAAAATTTTTATTTATGATTCGTAGTCGTCGTCGCGGTCGTGCCTTGCACACGCTCTTTATTCATTTCTATAGAGGGATCGATTTGCCGATAATGGGCGCTTTGCTGAACGCCTTGAAGGGCGGTGGAAGAACCCAAACTCACTGCCCGAAAATTGGTGGAAGAAGAAACCGTGGCAGCCCCTGCCGCAGTAGGCGAAGCAGGAGATACAGTCACCGTGCCCGTCCCCGTACCGGAAGTATCGCTGCTGGTAGAAGACCCAGACCCGCAGGCACTAAAGGACAAAATGGAGATTGCAAGTAAACCAAGATATTGCTTTTTCAAGGCAGCCCTCCCGTATTCTCCTCCCCTGTCGAGGGGGAGGGAGTTTTTTATTAAAAAAAATTTCTCTGTTTAAGTAAGCAAAAATAATACCAAAAAAAAAAAAACTGTCGTTTAATAAGTATCTAAAAAATAAAAATTATTTTTGCTTGGAAAATGTCAGAGGGGAAACGGGTAAAGAAAAAATGGAAAATTTTTCCTTTTTGAATTTGAGAAGGTAGGAAATTTTTGCCTAGAACTGCCTGGAATTGTTAACCGTTGTTAAGGGGTGGAGGAAATTGGTGAAGGGATATTTAGTCCTTCCCCTCTCCCCCAAGTGGAGAGGGGATTGTTGTGTAACCAAGTTATTACTTGAGTTCCGCAGATTTTAAGAATCATTTTTTTGCTAATTCTTGGCAAATGCTTATCTGAAAAGCATTTCCCCTCTCCCCTTGAGGGAGAGGGTTAGGGTGAGGGGTCTTTCTAGTGCACTCAGGATCACCCTCTCTCTGACTCTCTCCCCTCAAGGGAGAGAGGACTTTGAATCAGTTTTCATTTTTAAAATCTGCGGAACTCAAGTTATTACAAATATCGCGCAAGGTGAACGATAAATGCAAAATTACATCACTAATGTAATTTTGCATTGCTTTTTTACATCTTGGAAAAAACTATAGAATGGGGCTCTCTCCCTTCGAGAGGGGGGATTGCTAAATCCATCTACTGACGGATTTAGGTGATTTACCCCAGGCCTCCATAGGGAAGCACCTGGATATTTTTTGTTTCCGGATAAGGTTTATCCACCGGGGCCAGCACAAACACCTTTGTCTGGGGGGCTTTTTTGAGAAAGGCCTCTGCAGCACGAAACACATAGGTTCCCGGAGCCTGTTCTTCAGTTAAAATATAGGCGCTCCTTTGCCTTTCCCGTTCCAGCACCCAATCGATGCTGGATTTTCGGGAGGATCGATAATGGCAAACCTTCACCTTCACTCCGCTATATTCAAACTGGGCAAGACATTCATTGAAGAGCCAGGTTTTGAGCAACAGACGAGGGCTTCCCCCCAAATGATAACAGAGACCCGAATCGAAAAGATAATACTGTGCCTTGCCTGTTCCGAGTCGGTGGGCGTTCAGTCGGTTCAGCACAAAAACACTCTCCAGTGCATCCAGATGATTTTTTATTTTTCTGGAATCCACTCTTAAGGCCAGCGAAATCTCAGCCAGCGTGGGTTCCTCAAGCTGGGGAAGGATGGACAAAATTTCCATCGCCAGATCCCCGCTGATTTTCGCCCCCCGAATTTGCTGAATATCCCGATAACAGGTGGTTTCAAGCCACGAATCAAAAGCAGCACGCCTTTCTTCTTCACTTCTTAAAAAACAAATCCCGGGCATTCCTCCCTGATGCATTCTTCGCTGAAGATTTTTAAACGGAACAGCAGGGCTTGAAAAATGCCCACTCACCCAGGGGTTCGAAAACTTTTTTTCTTCACTTTCTGCCAGGGTAAGCGGGTAAAGCCTGAAGATGCCAATGCGTCCCGTCAGCGATTCCCGAATGCCCGTTTTCTGCGAAAACTCGGTGGATCCTGACAACAGAAAACGACCCGGTCTGCGTTTTTCATCCACCCGTACCTTGATCGCATCAAACAGATCGGGGGCTTTTTGGACTTCGTCAATAATGAGCGTTTTTTCCACTTCCCTATCCAGAAAATAATTGGGCCGTTTTTCAGCCTGACTGCGCAACTCTTTGTTGTCCATGGTTTGATAGAGGGCCTCAATATGGGTTGCAAGCTGGTCACGCAACAGGGTGCTTTTACCCACCTGGCGAGCGCCCAGAATTCCCAGCACAGGCCACAATTTAAGGCGTTTCAAGAGGAGAGGAAGGACATGTCTGGCGCGTTGGTGAGGCATAAAACATTGTAGGTAAGTATGTCGATTTTTTGCAAGTATTTGTTAAAATCGAACATACTTATTTTTGTTGAATTGCTAAATTTTAAAAGTGGACTTTTAATAATCCCCTCTCCCCTTGTGGGAGAGGGCAGGGTGAGGGGTTCATTCACTTGCTGCTAAAATTTGACTCAACACCCCTTCACGATTTTCATAAAATTCAGAGTTCCAAAAATGTAATACGTTGGTATCCTTCTGCTTTCAACCATTCATCTCGTTTCTTATCTTTATTTTGAGCTGCAGCATGTTGCCCACCGTCCAATTCAATAACAATGAGCTTCTCAAGACATACAAAATCTACAATGTATGGTCCAAGAGGATGCTGTCTTCTAAATTTCAATCCATTTAATCGCCTCGATCTTAAATAATACCAGAGATCGTTTTCTGTATGAGTTGAGTTTTTCCTGAGAGATTTTGAAAGACAAATCAATTTACTCATTTTTCCCCTCACCCTGCCCTCTCCCCCAAGGGGAGAGGGGAATCGTCTTTAGTTCACTTTTAATTTGAAATATAGGGAATTTTTATTTTATCCCCCTCACCCTCCCCAGCGAATCTCAATCTCCAGCCCTCCCCCTTCGGCATTTCTGGCCTCAATCTTGGCACCCATGGCTTGCACCGTGGCTTGCGCAATAGCCAGGCCGATGCCGGTGCCCTTGGTTTTGCGGGTGAGTTCGTTTTCAACGCGGTAAAATTTTTCGAAAATCTGCTTCAGTTCCCTGGCCGGCACGCCCGGGCCTTGGTCTCTCCAAATCAGCTGCAGAAAGGATGGGCCGCCTTTGACCTGCAAACTGAGATTTTTCCCGGCGGAGGCGCGGGAGAATTTGATGCTGTTTTCCAGCAGAATCAGCAGCACCTCTTTGAGGGCCTCGGGCTCGTATTGGATGGCAGGAAGCTCCCCTTCTATATTCAAACGAAAAACAAAACCTTCGCGGGCCGCCAGTTCGGCAAATTGCCTTTCCCAGGCCTGCAAGTCCTGTAGCGGGCTTTGGCGGATGAGGTTGAGGGGACAGGTCTGCTTCTCAAGCCGGGCCATCTGCAAGACGTTTTCGATGAGACGCGACAGGCGCTCGCTTTCCTGGTGAATGTTGCGGTAATACTCCTGCTGTTTACTTTCATCTTTCACCCAACCGTCTTCCAGCATTTCGCTGTACATACGGATGGACGTGAGAGGCGTCTTGAGTTCGTGGCTGACGGCGGCGACAAAATCCTGCCTTTTTTGGGAGAGGCGGATGTGCTCGGACGAAGAACGGTAAATCCAGAACAGGCCCAGGGTGGCAAACAAAAACAATCCCCCCGAAAAAAGATTCAGGTAAAGACGCGTGGAAATTTGCGGCCAGGATCTCCCGAGGATTTCCCAGCGAATAGAGGCGAGGGGATAATCCATGGGGTGTGAATAGAGGATGTTCTGCGGATTGGCAGCGGCCTCCACACGACCATACTGCGCAAGCGGCTGTTTCTCATACATCCAGCGAGCGCCGGAAAATCGCGGCAGATCGGAATTGTCAAAACTGCCTTGCATCAGCGCTTCAAAAAAGGGCTGGGCCTGCAGCACAAAACCCTGCAGATACATTTTTTCTTCTACCCAAACCCGACGAAAGAAAATGAGAGAGGCCCCCGAAACCTTGGCCTGAAAGGGGTCGAGCCAAACCACGGAGGAAGGGGCCTTTTCACGAAGAGGCGTTGCCTCGGCCAGCCCTTGCCCAGTTGCAGCCACTTTCCCGCCTACATCACCCAAAAACACTTGTGGTTTTGGTTTTTCCAGGGGCAACGACTTTAATGGCATCGGCTTTTTGGATTCTACAAAATTTTGCTCAAAAGTCTTCACAGAGCCCGCAGGCACCGCCTCTTGGCGCCTGGCCACTTGCGACTCAAGCTCTGCAGGGGCAAAATCCAGTTTCTTATCGTTATCCTTCATTGCTCCCTGAATTGCCGAGGGAGCAGGAGCAGCGCTCTCCAGCTGTTTTCTGCGGATCGGATTGGGATAGATATTGGGAAGGACCCTTGCTTTCGGTTTACCTTCGCCCTTCACCGAACGATCGGCAAAGGCGCCCTTCATTCCCTTTCGAAAGTCCGAGGTGCTTTTTTCAATCTCCTTTTGTTTATTGAGGCGCAGGGAATAATCCGGCAAGGCCTTCGCCTCCTCCGAAGCGGGGAGATAAGGCGTGCTGAAACTTCCATCGGGATCCACCTGAAAATAGCCAACCCAGCCTTTGGGATAACCCAGATTGGACAAGGCGGACGCACCAAAAAAACGATATTCCTTAAAGGAACGCGCGTCCTCCAGATTCAGCAAATCGCTCATCTGCGCCTGCATCTGGTTGTAGACCTTCGTACTTTCGGATTCCCACAAACTCTTTTCTTCGATGCCCATCTGACGATAGGAATTCAAAAGCAGAAAGAGGAGGCCCAGCTGCAGCAACAAAAAGAAGGCAAAAAATTGGAGGCGGAGTTTTTTCATATCAAGGGAGAGGGGAATTAACTTTTCCTTATCCTAAATTTTAAAACTGCAGTCGAAATTTATCTGATTTGCTCCCTCCCCCCAGGAGGGGAGGGAGATCTAATTGCATCAAAAACTGCAGTTTTAATTTTTAGATGGCAGAGAGGGGAATGGAGGCATCCTATATCCTTCCCCCCGCACCGTAATAATCAGTTTTGGATTCTCTGCATCCACCTCAATTTTCTTGCGCAACTTCGTAATATGAATATCCACCGTCCGCGTATCCATCTGCGCATTGGGATAACCCCAAACCTCTTTCAACAACTCCTGCCGAGACACCGGACGCGCGGTGTTTTTCATGAGGTAACGCAGCAAATCCACCTCTCGCCGCGTGAGCTCGAGTTCTGCCTGCGGCGTCTGCAGGGTGAGATTGAGCGGATCCAGCGTTAAAGCTCCCCAAACAATTTTTTGTTTTTCCACCTGAAGTTTAGGACTCCGGCGTAGCACCGACTCACAACGTGCCAGCAACTCCCGCACCGAAAAAGGTTTGGTGACATAATCATCCGCCCCCAGCTTGAGCCCTTGGAGGATATCCTCTTCATCCCCTTTTGCCGTCAGCAGGAGGATGGGCTGGGCCCTGTCTTTTTTTCGCACCTCATCGCAAATCTTGAATCCATCCACCTCAGGAAGCATCACGTCCAGAAGCAGCAGATGATAAGCTCCGCTAAGGGCCTGTTTTAGGGCCTCTGCCCCATTTTCGACCGCAGTCACTTCGTAACCGTGATAGGTGAAAACATCAATGAGACCCAGGCGTATGCTGGCTTCGTCTTCGGCGATCAGGATTTTATTTTTTTCGGCTCTCATAAGCATTATCCTTAATCTCCCCCTCTTAAGCTAAGAGGGGGTTGGGGGGCGTTATGAACAATTTGATTCCAATTTAATTAAGGTACTTTTCTTTCACAGTAACTCCCCCTGCCCCCTCTTAGCCCAAGAGGGGGTGGAAGCGGAAATACACTCAAAATATAGCAAACTCCATTCTCACTCTTTGTAAAACCTTTGTAAAAACTCCCTCTCTTCTTTTTACAATCAAAGGCCTCATTTTTTGAAACGGCTTCCTGCATTGTGTAAAACAAGAAAGGAAAACACCATGAAAAAAATATTAAAAAAAATTAGCCTCTTCACCCTCCTCATCACCCAAGGGCTTTTGCCGGCTTGCAGTGCGGGGGCAAAAACGGTGAGGGAGACATCAAACACGATTCTAAAGGAAACCCCGCAAATCAGGGCCAGGGCCTCGCTTTCGCAGAGCAAGATCCTGCAAGGATCAGACGGCGTCGTCTATCTGCAAATCGATCTGGATGCACCGGAATATTCACGAGGCTTTGTGTCGCAGCGAAGGCCCACCGATTTCGTGGTGGTACTGGATCGCAGCGGCAGCATGAGCGCTGCTAATAAAATGGAATATGCTCACCAGGCCCTGCAAACGCTGGTGCAACAGCTGTCTCCCGAAGATCGCTTCGGACTGGTTTCCTTCGATGATACGGCCGAGGTTCATCATTATTTGAGCCCGGTTTCTGCGGTGGAAAAAGCCCAGCTCCAGCAAAAGATCTGGGCGATTAATCCCCGGGGGAATACGAATATCTCCGCGGGCTTAAGTTCGGCCCTTCAGATGATACGCGAAAACAACAGCCCCTACCGTTCGGAGAGGATACTGCTCATTTCGGATGGCCTCGCCAATCGCGGAATTGTGAATCCTGAAGCCCTGGCCAACCTGGTTTCTCCCCAATCTGTTTATGGTTATGGACCTCAGGAACAGGGGATGTTTTCACTTTCGAGCATTGGAGTGGGGCTGGATTTTAATGAATACCTGCTCTCCAACCTTGCCGATCATGGACGGGGCAGCTATCACTATCTGCAAAACCCCAGCGGCATGTACAATATTTTGTCGGAAGAATTCCGGGTGGCCTCTTCCATTTATGCCTCAAACCTGCAGCTGCAAATCGATTTACCTCCCGATATTTCACTGCTGGATGCCTCCGGATACCCCATCAGCCGTGAGGGAAATCATTACACCGTTCAACCCGGGCATCTCTACAACGGACAGAAAAAAGTGATTTACCTCAGCCTCGGCCTGCCCAACTCTTATACCTATCCCTCACGACCCATCGGAAACATGGCCCTCTCGTTTTATGTGCAGGGAATTTTTTATCAGACTCCCCTTATAAACTCCGATCTTTACGTGGCCTGCCTGCACCCTTCACAACGTTACGAGGCCGAAGAATCCATCAACAAAAAGGTGTATGAAGACAGCTGGACCAAAAACAATTACGGACGAGCCCTCCAGGAAAGCGCCAAGAAAATCTCCGAGGGGAATCCACAAGGGGCCTACAAAGTAATACAAGACTACAAATCGAAGGTCTCGGAAGCCAATGCTGCCGCGCCTTCTAGCGCACTGGCGGGTCAAATGAATGCAGCGGATAAAATAAAGTCAGACATGGACAAGGCTTATGGAAGCGGCAAACCCGCAGAAAGCCTCAATAGCCTGGGGAAAGGCCTGCATTATGAGGGAATTCAGCAGCAGCGATAAAAGCAGAGAAACTGAAGCAATCCAACAACAAATTGGAGTCCTCTCGAGGAAATTGGGCTGCTTGCCCTGTATCCCAATGTTGAGCGGGGAACCATAAATTGAAATGCAGCTGTGCAGGGGCTAGAGGAATTAAGGTCTGCTCCCTTACATTCCACAAATTTACTTCTCGCCCTCCAAGCACAATAAAAAAACTCAGAAGTGAAGGCGTCCAACGAAATCCCATTTCGTTGAATTGGGTATTCAGTGAAAGTTCAGGATGTCGAAACCGGATTTCTCTAAAACGAGAACCAAGGCCATAAGCCCCTTCTCCGCCTCTTGCCGTTTGTGCCACTTCTCCTGTTTCGAAATTAATTCTGCGTGTCACTTTCCGCAGATGGGTCTCATCGCTATAATCCGTCCAGGAGCTGAGATAAAGGGAATGGGGCTCGTCGCAAGCAAACTCGAAATCAATTTCGCGATTGTCCACAAGATGATTTTGATCGTGGTCCATTCCATCGTTCAAATAAACAAATAGTCCATTGATCAGGTTTTCATTTCGAATTTCACGGTCACAAACGGAAAATTGTACTCGAAAACGGTAAGTCCCATAACCAAAGGAATCTCGACTCACAATTTCGCTTCCCCCACTGGGCCCTGATAGCGCGGGAGAAGGATTCGAAACGGAGCGCCCCTGCAAATAAAGTCGCCCGGGATTAGCCCAAAAAAAGCGAGATTGCCTATCCCCACGCAAATCAAGATTCCACGCCCTATTGTTTTGGGAAAAATCAGTAAAAAAGCTGCTGCTCTGCTGTGGCGCAGCCTGGCAGTGAACGGAATGAGGCGGGTTCAGCTGTTCATTCGCACTTAACACAACCCGAGTAATCAAAAGGCCTAAGGATTCATAAATATTCATAACCTAAGCAGGTATCGTCTGGTTTCCAAAAATGTTGCTAAGTTTTAATTAAAAGGATGCATTTAATTACTGGGGGTAAAAAAGAGCAAAAAGTAAGAAAAGTTTAATTTTGCTTAGAGATAAAAAGAAGGCGAGGATTTCTTGGTTTGAAAAGGACAAGAAAGGAGCCTCGCCTATGATCAGCTACGAACTGATCGTTCGGATAGAACTAGCGGAAGATTTCGG